>DASVRW010000002.1:600000-900000 GCA_036388415.1 Candidatus Saccharimonadales bacterium
CCGTAGTTTCCGTGTTGCTATGGCGGGTTAGTGGTTGCCGGATAGTCAGTAGATCTCAAAACCTTTATACTGCATCGTATGAGAAAGCGTATACACATCCCAGCCCTGCTTATACTAGTACTGCTTTTTGCTGCGTATGTTGCATATGATCGTATCATCGCCCCGACGAACTCTTCTTTACCAACTAGTCAGCTGAGCAACCAAGACCGCAACAGCATTTCTACTGTCATAGGTAATCTCGACACACCCTGGTCCATTACTAGTCTGCCGTCCGACCGCCTGATGATATCCGAACGTAGCGGCATTATTCGAATCATCGGAAATGATAACCGACAATTCCAAATTGCCGACGTTGTCGAGCGTGGCGAAGGTGGTCTACTCGGGGTTGCCCTCGATCCACGTTTCGCAGACAACGCTTACGTGTATGTCTACAAAACAACGGGTGACAGCAATATTGTTGAGCGCTATCGGCTCGCGAAAGATCAGCTCGTGGAGCAAACCAACGTACTTATAGATATTCCAGCCGCCGCAAACCACAATGGTGGCGCAATCAGCTTTGGTCCTGATGGCAAACTGTATATTACGACCGGGGATGCGCAAGTTGAAAACCTGGCTCAAGACCGCCTTAGTCTGGCTGGCAAAATCCTTCGGATCAATGCCGACGGCAGCGTACCCTCAGATAATCCGTTTGGCAACGAAGTATGGAGCTATGGCCACCGCAATCCGCAGGGTATAGCTTGGGATGATGAGGATCGGTTATGGTCCACGGAGCACGGACCGTCCGGTTTGCAAACCGGACACGACGAGCTGAACCTTATACAGAAGGGTGGTAACTATGGCTGGCCTGTCGTTCGCGGCGCTGAGACACGGAGCGGCATGATAGCACCAGTTGCAGAATCGGGCGCCGATGACACCTGGGCGCCAGCCGGCTTGGTCCACGCAGATGGCAAGCTCTATTTCACTGGCCTGCGCAGTCAAACGCTCTACCAAGCCCGTATTGATGGCGAAAAAGTTGCGCTTTCCCGGCATCTCGTCGAAGAATATGGCCGTCTCCGCGCCATCACCACTCACGATAACAGCCTGCTTATCAGTACGAGCAACAAGGACGGGCGTGGCAGCCCCAAACAAAGTGACGACAAGATCCTCCGCGTGCCATTAAGCCTTCTGTGACTTTCAAAGCACCCCGCAACCCCTTACGCGCAAGGCGCGCTCAATAATTTTCCGAGCATATGTATGAGCCTAGTTCTAAACTTGCAATGACTATACTTTAAACTGCGCTGGTTCCACTAACGCAATTTCAGCAGCCCACGATTCTTCATGATATGTTTGTAGTCCCACTGAATCTGTACAGCCTTGTGTAGATATCGTTTCAAATCAGCATGCTCAATCTGCTTTGCATCAGTATACCGGATTTCCGCGGCCTTGAAACTGCCGGTACTTATCAGACCGGGTTCGTCAAAAGATTGTCCGCTCCAGAACATCATTCGCACATCACCCTTCAGTTTGCTGTACCCGACAATTGGATTACCGTCAATGAACCATACGGGATGTGCATGCCAGACTTTCGCGGTCGCCTGCGGCAGGTTTTTGCTGATAATCTCGTAGAGCTGCTGACATATACGCTCGTCTTCGGATGTTTGCTTATTATGATACATCTGAATGTCTTCTTGCATACCTTCATCATAGCAAATGCGACAAATATAGTGTCAGTAAGATTATAGATGGATTCAAGCTGTCTACAATTGCAATCCCGGCAAGCGAGAGTAATAACATATCTAAAAAATAGCAGCTATACTGCTAAACAATGGCTTCAAGCCCAAAGACACACGTTGTCGTCTGCTCAATATTCAAAGTTTATTAATGACTAGCATTATTATGCTTTGCCGAACCAGCTGAGTAACCCCAATCCTTTTGCCACTGTTTCAGCTGGCGAATTTCTTTTTGTTGCGCTGAGATTATTTCCTTAGATAATTGCTTGATCTCATCATGTTTTGCGTTTGCTGCGGACATTTTTGCCATTTCAACCGCGCCTTCGTGGTGCGTGATCATTTCAGACATAAAGGCCGCGTCAAAGTCGTCTCTGCTTTTTGTCGTCAGATTACTCGCCGACATCGAGCCGTGGAGCGCGCTAGTGTTTTGTTGCTCAGGTGGCCTGTCAAATGTCGTGGCCGCAACAGACACCAGCAATCCGCCTATAAAGAACCCGATAAGACCGTATAATAATGGTTTGGTTTGCATAGTACTTACCCCCTAGGTGTTATAACATTCGACTCATCGCATTAACCAACTCATCGGCTTTGTCGCCCTCACCACGTCCTTCGACTGTATCATTATTTAGACAATGCCTTGCGTGGTCTCGTAACAATTCCAGTCCGACTTGGTCCATTGCCGCCTTAACTGCACTTACCTGCGTCAAAATATCGATACAATATTTGTCTGCCTGCACCATTTTAGACACGCCCCGTACTTGTCCTTCGATACGTTTGAGCCGTTTGAGCAAGTCAGGTTTATTATCTGCATAGCCATACTTTTGCATATCAATTGTTGTCCTGATGATGCTCGTGTCCACCCAGCGCATTCATCGTTATAGCGTGGCCTTTGTTCCGCTTCAGCAAATATTTGTTTACCGGTAAGGCTGCAAAAAATGCAGCAGTCAGTGCGAGCGGCATACTAATCCAAAACAGTGGACTTACCAACCCAGCATGTAAAGCCCCGGGTATTGCTACCATTACCAGATTATCAACAAGCTCCATCGTAGCTATTGATAGCGTATCCGCGGCCGCTACCAGTGATATTGCTGCCGTAAATCCAATACCAGCTTTTACTAGTGGCCAAGCAGAAAGCGCAAAGCCAAACACAAAAGCCAGAGCAACCGCCAGAAGGATCGTTAAACCGGTACTCAGGCCATACGCCGTACCGATGACCAAACCTAGCACTTCACCTATTGCGCAGCCAGTAAGGCAATGGAGCGTGGCGCTGACTGCCATAGCATGTACGCCATCATTGTTTACAACATGATGATCATGCTTTGTCGTGTGCTGGTGTGTTGCATCTCTTTGCACTATCTTGCCTTTCTGTAATTGCATACCCCTATGGGGTATATAATACACCGTATTTATAGTCAGAAATAGTGGGTAGAACTGATTGCCGAATTAAGCGCTCTGCAAAAGCAATACTTTGGTGACGACTGGACGACGTCGTTCAATGGTATACATATCCTTATACCGATGCATGCATTAAAGACAATCAGCTACGAGTAGAGGCGCATTTACTCAACTTCGAGCAAGATGATGCCAACATTCAGACGGACAACAATGCACACGTGATTAGTACCGAACGACACGAAAAAGGAATAAATGTGGTCGACGAAGTAAAAGAGACTCCTCGATGGAGCCTCTTTTATTTCCTAACCACGCTTCATTGAAAATTATTCAAGAATGCAGCGGTTGTCGATAACAGCCTTTACCATTTCTCCAAATTATATTCGCCAGTACAATGCAAATTCTTTAGCAATTCAATGCAGTTTCTTGCCTTGCGCAAGCATCTCTAGCAGTCTCTCCGTTCTACGATTCCTCGTCTGCTCCGTCTTCGCAGTCTGCAATCTCCAAGCGATAGCGTAAGTATTTGTTTTATTCAGTGTGCCGTAGAATTCCAGCGCTTGAGGATTCTTCTTTAGAGCATCCAGAAAATAGTCAGGAGCTACCATTTCACTGGGCTTATCGTATGCCTGATCCCACCTGCCGTCTTCTTTTGCCCTAAAAACTTCAGATAATCCAGCGGGCGTCATTCGTCCTGCAGCTTCCAGTCTCGCGACATACTCTATGTTGCGCTTGGACCACATACTGTTTTTACGTCTCGGCGTGAATTTTTGGATATAAGACACATCGTCTTTTTTCTTCATCTGCCCATCTATCCATCCGTAGCACAATGCCTCATCCAGGGCATCCGCATATGTGACCGACATAATACTAGAAGCTTTCTTATACATACGCAACCAGACACCGTCCGTATCTGCGTAATGTGCGTCCAGCCAGGCTTTCCATAGCTGGGCATTTTCAAATTCTACTTCTAGGTATTCTGCTTTCATGAATTAATACTATCCTTCAACCGCTACCTCAAACCCACCGTATGCCATCTTTTTCATGTCAGCAGGCATTTCGAAATCAATCTGATCGCTATATGAGTCCTCCATCTCAGCAATAACTTTTTTGTTTACTTCATCGCGGTGCTCTTTTGATTCAAACACAATGAACGAAAACCAAACGTTTTCCTCATCGCTTGCGCCAGTCACTTCTTGAAAAGCTCGTGATTTTTCGTCTCCCATTTCTTGCTGCTTGAGATCTTCACCCCTACACTCAAAATATTGAAGGGCACCATGCTTCATCCAGGAATCGCGTCCTTGTTTCGCCATTTCCTCATACTCTGCTTCTTTGCCTTTCGGTACTACCAGAACAAATCCATCAACGTATTTAGCCATTTTACCTACTCCCTATATTACAGTTGCATCCTTTATGATTTTAGCACTCTGAGTAAAGCGGCAGGACGTCGGAGCATCCCGTGATTAATATTTGGTGCAGATATACAGCATTTGCTTAAACTTTTTGATTGGTTACTTAGTGAACCTAACCGTCCATTCAATATAGCTTTGACCGAGAGGACTGGCATTGTTAGCTCAATTATATATTGAGTGTATGCTGCCTTAAAGAACGGTCAGAATTTCTACGCCATTTTCAGTTACCATAACGGTATGTTCAAAATGCGCTGATAAACTGCCGTCTTCAGTTGAAACTGTCCAACCATCATCTTCGAGGATAACTTTTTCACTTCCTAATGTAGTCATCGGCTCAATAGCTATCGTTGTTCCTGGCGTCAGCATTATGCCCGTACCTTGATGACCATAATTCGGTATATTCTCAGGCTCCTGATGCATATTATGCCCTATACCGTGTCCAACCAGATCACGAACAATACCTAATTTTGCCCTATTCAATTCCTTCTCTATGGCTGCCCCTATGTCACCAATACGTGTAGGACCATTTATTGCGTTAATGCCAGCATACAGACTACGTTGAGTTGCACGTAATAAGTGTTCTTGAATGTCTGTCGGCTCGTCTCCTACCGTCATTGTAAATGCGCTATCCGTCTTCATGCCTTTATAGGTCAATACCAAATCAAAACTGACTAGGTCACCTTGTTGCAGTATGTAATTTGTAGGTATGCTATGTACCACTTGATTATTAACAGAAATACAAATGGATCCCGGAAAATTCACCTCATTAGTTCTATACGTCGCAATAGCACCGTAACGCGTAATCTCTTTTGCCGTCCAGTCATCCAGTACTTTCTCACTAACACCTGGTACGACTTTATCGCGCAAATCTAGTAATATAGTGGCTAGAATTCTACCGCCATCACGCATTGCCTGTATTTCTGCCGCCGTCTTGTGTGGACCTATCATCAATAAATGATAACAAAAAACACGCCAATAGGCGCATTTGTCATATTAGCTAAATTGGTGCAGCACAGTTACTGAAGTTATAACCATACTAACATATACAAACAGTCGTTCGGCTGCTTAAGTTGCATAAACAACGTTAAACCATATACAAACATTGTTAATTAGCACTCTTGACATGAGAGTGCCAGTTTGATATATAAATAATAGGTGGGTTTAAGCAAACCACCACTGTAAATTAAACGTTTAATGTCTGTCATTTCTCCGCTAGCTATGGTTATCGGAGTTGGGAGATGCATTAATAGCCCAACTACCGTAGGCGCATCACTCCGAAGCTAAAAGTAGCAAGAGAGGTGTACAGGAAAGGAGGATAATTATGTTTGATCTAACTCGTCGGCCAAGCAGCAATTTAGGATTATCCACTTTTGAAGAGATGGATAAGCTGTTTGATAACTTTTTCCGATCAGCTGGTCTGCCAACAAAAGCTTTCAACTTGCCATCAGTAGATATCTACAGCGAGGATGATAAGCACATGGTTGTCGAGATGCCTGCTCCAGGATTTGATGTCAATGACATCGATATTAATATCCGAGAAGGTGTACTTGAAATCAAAGGTCAGATTACTGAAAAAGACGAGCAGAAAAAAGACGGACGCAACTATATTGTTCGTGAAAGCAATGCAAGTTTTGCACGTCGAGTAGTTCTGCCTGAAGGTGCGGATGCAGATAATATTGAAGCTGAGCTTGATAAAGGTCTGCTGAAAATCAAAGTGCCTGTTCACCGCCCAGAAGCAAAACAGGTAAAGGTTCAGGCCGGTAAAAGCTCCGGTGCTAAAAAGATTGCAGCTTAGGCTTAATGCTTAAGGCACTATAAAGCCCCTGTATTTATAGCAGGGGCTTTTAACTAATGTCTTATGAAGTACTAAAGAATAAGTTCGAACGCCCAACTTAATCTATATAATCTGACAGATATAAAATGCCGCGCAGAGAATCACAGATAATGTTAGAACCGAGACTATAACCAGTAACAGATAAGTGCAAAATATATAGCGCACCCTAATGATTTGCTATATCTATAAATTCGGCTTGGTGCAGCAGGTAGAAAAAGTTTTCACTCTATCAGAGATGAATACCATAGATGGAGAGCCATTTTAGATAAACCTTATCAGATGTTTGCAAGCATCAGGTGAGTCCTAGTACTTACACTACTATATAGAGGGCTTGTACTCTTCTAGAAGCAAATAAACTAATACCTACGATGAAAGCTACTCACCAAGCGGCTTGATTGGCATAGACTCTGCAAGCATATTGACAGCACCGTCAGCACGAAACTCAACCATCAGAGTACCCTGGCCATATCGGTCAGCAGACAGCATTTCAGAATAGGGGTATACTTGCACATCAGCCTCATCAAGCCTAGCCTGTACAGTTAGTGTCAAAAGATTGGTGATTAGTTCATCTCTCGGAACCATAGCCCACTTAACAGACGGATCTTGCGTCCATTCTCCTGGCGTCATCACTACTGCCCTGACATTTGAAACCCCGTCAGTTGCGAAGCGGTCTACTGCTTCCGCTAACGTGCTGGCACCTAACTGATCATTGAGGGGGCTGTAGTGTTGTACGTAACCTTTGCGTGTCCCATCGGGTAATTCTGCCGAAATTGCTACGGCATTACAGCCACCAAGACCAAAGGTAGCAATTCGCTTCTCTTCGCCGTTATCAGCAGTAATGTCACCTCGTGCATCCATATCTACTAACACTGTTCCCCGTCCTTTTTCTATCTCATAGAAGCTAGGGCGGTGATACGAGGGTTCCATTTCAATACAACCTCTACCGAGGGTAGAGCGACCAAGACTTTGAGCATAGTCAGTCTTTTCATAAGGACTTACTGACTTTTCAAATGCAGGTAGGTCAAACTTTGGCTTTGGAATATCAGACATAAGCAATATTGTATCATTATTCTCGTGTATTGTCTATAGTGAAACACCTGATATGGTGGTCGCGATTATTACTCAGCCGATTTAAGCCATTTTGACTTGCCATCACTAAACACACCGCTAATATATTCAACGTCAATCTCGCTAATTCTACTGGCTTCTCCGCGAAGTAAATTGTTCATTAGGTCATGCGTGTCCTTGATGGCTTCTCTAGCGTCACCGTCCATGTACCATACCGTGTTTCCATAAACATTATTCAACTTATTGACTAAATCTTTCACATCTTCAAACAACTTAATATAATCATCCTCTGATACAGTGTTAATTGTCTTCAGATCAACGTCACCAAGGTGAGCAAAATAGTCCATTCTTAATTCGGTTATCGTTTTGAGCGTGGTGTTATGTTTTTGTCTCAATTTTTCTAAGTCAGCTGTAAAATTACCTTCTCCTGCGGCTTGCATTTTGTTGATTACCTTCTCTAGTGACTTCTTATCATTGCTTGATACAAGGCGATTAAGGTTATTCATTGTGTATGACAGAGCGCCTTCTAGTAGTGGTAAGAAAAAACCCTTGTGGCTAGTAATCACTTTAAGGTATGCTTCCGCCGCATCTGCGTTCACTGCTTTATTGAAATGTAGATAGACTTCACGCCTAACTAAGTATGCATTTTCAATATGAAACACTTTTTGGTTAATGTCATTAAGCAATTTCTGATTTTCATTTTCGGCCATACTGTTAGTATAAATGATATTGCTGCATCTAAATGTCGCACAATGAATCTTGTACGACAGCGATTAACAGCGGTAGAGTCATTTTTTTCTGATAAAACGTCTTGTCAAGTATCTGTAATATCTTTGCCCACCCCTGTTAGATAACATATTATACAATAATGGGGTTCCAGTCTAAATAATCGCTATCTATTGCCTTTTGCCCGGTTGTGAGACTTGCAGAGCAATTCACAATTCTCTTTTCCTGTAGAACCACCCTTGCTCCATGCAGTGACATGGTCAGCATCCATATCACTTAACGCCCAGACTTTGTCCTTGTTTGCGTCATGTCCTATAGCGCAGTATGAGCAATTAGATATGCCCTTTTCTTCAGCGGCCTTAGTCTGCTCTGAATAAACTGCTCTTTTTGTGGGCTCATCAAATACACGGATATTTAGTAATTTAGTGTCAGTGGAGCCGCCAAGAATATATTCGTATACACCACGACGGTCTTTGACCTCATAACTACCCAACAGCTTATGTAATTCCGCAGATACCGCCTGGGGATCGTAGCTCTTGTTATAGTATGTTTCGTATAGCCTGCCCCATTCCAAGCCCTTCATCTCACTTTCGACGTCGCTAAAGACGTTTGATACCCAGTTGATTACAGTATTGAAATGCGTTTTCAGCTCGTTAATATTATCGTCATAGCGGTGTTTGCTCATATAGTCACCGATATTACCTCGGCTCACCCAATTAAGCGCCCGTTCCAAAAAATCTTGCCGAATAGCACTGCCATTAATAAACGTGCTCCATTTATTGATGTTAGCATTCTGACTATTGCTAAATTCTTCTTTAGCAAGCGTAACGAACGGTCCAGAATACACGGCGTTCAAAAGTTCCTGTTCATTGAGCGGAACGCCGACAATGTTAATGGTCTTAAACCATTCTTTAATTTCGCTTTCGGTGCCATGACATTCATATATCAATAGCCTACTGTTCATTATCAATTCGCGTTTGTCATCGGCCATGCCACTAAAGTACTGCTCATGACCGTTCTCGTCGCGTACGGCAAATTTGCCGGTAACAAACCGCCCCACACTTGTTATACGCTGCTGTCCATCAAGCACCTCATATTTACCATCGCTGACTTTATTGAAATATATAAGACCCAGGGGGTAGTCCTTCAGTAAACTTTCGATAACAGCCTGTTCTCGTCTACCACTGTCGCTGGCATAGATGTAATTCCGTTGGTATTCGGGCTGAATGGTTAGCTTACCGCCTAAACCAAACAGTCCCTTACCCTCTAATTCGTTGTATACAAAGCCATCAACGACTTCCCGAACGGTAGTGTTTGTCCAAAGGTTAGTAATCATGCGGTTGCCTTTCTGTGTTGAATAAAAATGCGGGCGTACAGTTGCTTGTAATATTTACCATCAACTATGTAATAAGTATCTCCCAACGGCGGCGTATCGAACTGAATCGTCACGCCGTCATTTAATTTCGAGACAGTGCTTGTTGCGCCGTTTTTACTAACTTGGATTTGTGCCGGGTAGATTTTATTGGCAAAATTGTACCAAGTCTTGGATATTCCCAAAATTTCAAATTGCTCTGGATCATATTTATCCAAAAAAGTAATCGGTACTCCCATCACGCCATTGCAATCGCTTGGTATCGAATCTGTAAAAGGCACCTCGATAGCGTCATAATTATCAAAACGGTCATAGTCTGTTTTACCCGCCATCTTTTTGTTGAACTTCAGATTATCCGACATAGTCATCAGACTGAGCGGTTGGTGACGACGGCCATGATCAAGATTAGTGAACCAGTGGACTCCTGGTACTCGAACAAATTTATTTCCTTTTTCATCAGTTCGCTGACTCGAAGAATGCAACACCACTCCTGCCGGTACTTGGAATTCTCTATCGCCTCCCGTAATACTTGGCCCATACCAAACTTTATTCTCTTTGATTAATGGAAATATCTCTTTATATGTGACAGCATTTTTATTACCAATTATGCAGAATTTCTTATTATGCTCTACTAACTGCGCCATATATTCTCTAAATAAACTGAACGGCGGATTCGTCACAACTATGTCACTTTGTTTGAGTAACTCCACGCATTCATCGCTCCTAAAATCACCATCTTCATCAAGAGGCGACCACTCATTATGCTTATTGTCCTTTAGCTGCTTAGCAACGTCTTGCAAACTGAATTGCCCGTCACCATCATAATCCCCAACATCGGAGATTATGAATTTGTTGGCAGTAACTTTTGGCCGTCCCTTTATTTCAATCTTTTTTTCTGTCGGTTTTTCGCCGTTAAATACTTCTAGAGTAAGCTGAACTTCGGTGTTCGCGATCGGAGATGGCTTATAACTCGTAGTAATCAATTTCTTCAGTCCCAGCCGTTTAAAATTCAGCACAAAATAGCGAAAGAAGTTACTCTCGTATGGATCGTCGCAATTACAGTAGACCACCTTGTCCTTAAATGTGTTGGGGTCAAACTCCAGGTATGCCTCGATCTCCTTCTGAATGTCAGCGTATTGTGTGTAGAACTCGTCGTTTTTTGCTTTCTTTGCTGTACCAAGATTTTTATTTGCCATATGTAAGGATAATTATACTGTATATCTGACTATTTTACTGACCGTATTTTCTGACAGCACATCCCTTAAAAAGGTGTCAAAACCATGCAAGTTTTCTAATGAATTGTCAGAAAACTCATAACTAATTTATCTTGGTTGGCTTTAGCGGCTGCGATCTTATCGGCGAACATATCATTGTCCAGGTGCCGATAGAATGTATCCCTGCTGATTCCAGCATACCGACAAGCGTCAGTAACATTCGCATTGTGTTGTATAGCGTCAGCCAGCTTAATAATGATTTTTAGATTAACTTTTGGTGGCCTGCCTACAGCTTTTTTCGCAGTCATATAACTCCTTTTGTTTTTACGCTTCTATCTATTCATTATGACAGGTGGGCACTTTATCAACTTTCGTTTAAAAACCCGTCCTAGACGCTCCTCCTGTGTTTCAGAGGGTAATCGAAGTCGTTCATCTTTTGCCTTATCAGAAAGCAGAGCAACCCCTCCCAAATTTTTTTCCGAGATAACGTTGTCAATTTGACTGTAATGATAGCTTGTATTTCGACAAGCATAAGCGTATAGTAGATGACAAACTATAGGTTTAGCCACTCGCTGGTTCCTCCCTTCTACTCAGAGTCAGCTAACCCGAAAATCATCATAATAATCCTATATCAGAAACCACGTCGTTCAACGGGGTAAACGATAGGATTTTTTTATGTATGACTTCGGTCAGTCGGCTAACCCACTGACACATAAAGCAACAAACAAAAATACGGTTGTCGAGAGACCCGTACTCACACCAAAACAACTACAAAAGCAGGACGCACTGGATCTTGCAGAACTCATCTATGACATGTATAAGGATGGTTTGTCCAGTGCTAACATGGAAGAAAATAACGAAAAGGACAATAACAATGGCTAAAGAATTCTCTATATCAAGCTGTAGGGTTTCCACGCCGGAACAACTTGAAAATAACAGCTTAACTCGTCAGCACGAAAACGTTCTGAGAGCGTCAGATGAACTTGGTGCGCCAATTATTAAGTATTGGTCTGGCAATATGTCTAGCAAACGTGGCACAATATTGATCGTACCGACATCAAAGATATGATAACTTTCTGTAAAAAGAATAAGCAGGTAAAATACCTGATCGTAGATGAGCCAGATAGGTTCATGCGCTCTGTAGACGAAGGTATATATTTTGAAGTTGTGTTTCAGTAATTAGGCGTTAAGGTTTGGTATGCTTCAGACCCGATCTTGAATGGTAATAATCTTTCCGCGAAACTACTAAAATTTCTAAATATTTCTCTGCTGAAGGCAGCAACGATGAGCGAATATTAAAATCTATTAACGGGCAAACCACAGCTCTTAAATCAGGTAGGTATCCCTTCTCGCCGAAGCCTGGTTATATGAAAGGTGCTCGAACTGGTGTACCCGAAGTGCATCCAGTCAGAGGACCCGCATTACGTGATATTTTAGTAAGAGTCGCTGAGCATAGAATAACACCCACACAAGGTCTTATTGAGCTAAATAAAAGTGATTACACCCAAGAACGTGCATTATTAAAAATGGATAAGTTTCGTAAGATAGCGACTGATCCATTTTATGCGGGGATTACAGATATTAGCAAACAAGTGACTGTTCGTAATGAGAGTGCGCTGCATGAACCGCTAATCACCCTGGCATATCACAAAGAGCTTATAAGGGTATTCACTGCAAAGAAAAAGAATCAGTCAGGACCACGTAAAAACGGCAATCCGGAATATCCACTAAACATAATCACAATACACGACACATGCCTCGAATATAAAAACAAAGGTAAGTTCGTTGGATTCCAACATAGCAATGGAAAAAATCCCAATCTCATATACAAGAAATACCGTTGTCGCTCATGCAAATTTTATGTTGGCCGGGATGAGCTACACTCAAAAGTAGCTCAACTGTTCGCCGACAACCCTATAACATTCGAAGGCGTTAAAAGACTCTTAGAAGCTTTGGAAACCGTATGGAAAACGAAGGAATCTCAAGCCAGACAGGACAGTATACGTATTAGCCAAAAGATTAGCTCTCTGAGGGAAGATATAAGTAATCGTGCTCTGGCCGCTATTGATCCATCAAACATTTCAATTAAATCAGAGATACTGGCCAATATAGAGATGATGAAAACAGAAGTAACCGATTACGAAGAACAGCTGACGACGTTAAATCAAAAAGCTGATACCGACAAGCAACGTTTCCTAGAATTCGCGTTCAACTTTGTCATTAATATGAAGGATAGCTACTTCTCTTTAACACCTGAAAATGCCAAAAAGTGTAAACAAATCATTTTTCCAGCTGGTTTTTACATGGACGCTAACAAAAATGTTTACACCCCCGAAATAAGCCCTCTCATCAGATTAGCGACAAACAAAAAGGACACCGAAGTGTCCGATAAAGCTCATTTGGTGCAGGATAGCCGACGCATTTCAAACGTCAGCCATGAACGCCAGTGAGGATTATAAACTCAAGAACTTGGTAGAGATATTCGGATTGTCAGGTAATCTACTCGACACTTAATGCCGATCGGGGTAATTAAGCGTTAAGCAGGCTTCTTGTTTGCTGAATCGCGATTATATTGTCGCATGTTGAATATCTGAACCGGCTTCAGTTCACGCTCGGTATAAGCAGGTTCAACCTTGTTGCCAAAACCAGTCACTCTTAGCCATGTTGCAGCTCTTACATCGCCACCCATTGCTTTCAGCATCATGACCGTGACAATTGCGTACGCAAAGTTCTTATTAGGTAGATGTTGCCAGTAACTTGGTTTACGCGCCAAAACCTTACCTGCAAGGTCTTCATCATCAAGAAGTTGTTTGACGATTGTAGCTATGTTTTGAGAGCCTTTAGGGCGGCCTTTTATATTGCCACTAACACCGGGTTTAAACCTCGTTTTTATGCCGTGCTCTGCTATATCAGGATTTGCCATATACCTTGATAATAGCCTGTTTTTCGTAACTTTCATATCCTCTTATGCTTGCCTAAACGCAGTCATAAAATCATAATTGTTTGCAAGGAAACTGTTATGCCTACAAATACCAAGCAAGAAATGAAAAAAGAAGCCAAACGCGTTGAAGAAAGCGCTAAGTATAGTGCGCAGACACAGTTTGAATACTCTAAAACCTGGAGATCGGTAGATCGTTGGATCAGCGCTATTGCTGCATTGATCGCTGCAATATCTGGTGCTGGCGGCCTAGCTGACGTGATACCAGGAAAATGGGCCGGGTTAATCACTCTTATCTCAGCTGGGCTTAGTGCCATCGCCGTTTCGCTAGGCGCTCCCAAAACCAAGACATTAGCTCACGCCTCTGCAAACGCATACCTTGCGCTTCAACAAGATGCGAGGGCTTTCATAAACATTGACCTTGACCTTCTGCCTACCGATGAGGCGCGCGAAGTACTTGCAAAGCTGATTGCACGACACCAAGAGCTTAATAATACCGCCGAAATACCTTCCTCACGAGCATGGAAGAAAGGTAAAAACAATGTTGAGGCGGGCGATCAAAAGTATGAAGTTGACGGCTAATGGCAACGACAACAATACAAGCGTTTAAGGAATTCGCTGAAAAAATCAAGCCAACATCAAATCAGCTTGAGACGATCCAGACCAAACGCAGCGCAACCCATAATTATCTCTTAGAAGGCTTTGACGCAAGCGACGAAATGCCGCTGGATCGCACAGTTATTATTGGCTCTGCTAGCCGCGACACTATCATTAGGCCGCTCGATGATATCGATATATTAGCCGTATTCTCAGATGCGACCAACATTTACGAGAATAAGTACATATACGATTCGCATGCCTTTATCAATCGTGTTCGGAATGTCTTAGGGCAGAACTTTACTGATACAGTCGTTGGTACACGCGGGCAAGCAGTAAGGCTATTTTATAAATCTGGGCCACATGTTGATATTGCCCCAGTCTTTATGGACTCCGGCGGCGGATACTTGCTACCTAGCGGTAACGGTGGCTGGTTAAAAACCGATCCTGACGTTCAGGCGGCGTGGTTTTCTGAGCAAAATAAGGAACTCGATTATCATCTGCGACCGCTCGTGCGCCTGCTAAAGCGCTGGAACAATGAGCATAGCAAAGATATCAAGTCATACCACTTAGAAGTAATGGTAGCAAATACTTTCAAAACGCTAGGTGGCAATTCGCGCAATGCGATAAATAAGTTTTTTACGTGGTCGCAGTCGCATATCGATGTTTATGACCCTGCTGGCCACAGCGGCAATTTATCCAACTACCTGACATGGAACACAAGAAGGGACTTAATCGCTCGATTAACAAGCGCGGCCGAACGCACACAAAAAGCACTCGATGCTGAAGATGCCGGCGATCATGCAGAAGCTATTAGACTTTGGAGAATTGAGCTTGGTTCCGAGTTCCCCTCCTATGGCTAGACTTCATTATCGAAAATAAAGTCAGCGTAGCGCTCGGGATGATACTTTTGCTGATATGCTAAATCATTCTCAGCCCATAGATCCCAATGTTGTTCGTTTTCATTACCCGCATCTCTTAGCTTGCCGCGTTGCTTCGCAACCTCGATAGGTGTTTCTATCCAGATTTTATAATCGTAATAGCTGGCGATGGCAGGATGGAATGCGGATATGCCCTCTATAATTAGGTAGTCACTATCCGGCACCTTGATTGGATCACTGAGCTTATTCTGTTCCCATTCTAGCCGATGATACGTAACGGGCTGGCCCGTTGTTGCAGGTATCAAAACCTCTTTCTCGAGCCGGTCACGATCGAAACCAACCTTATCAGGTGAGCGATCAGTCAGCTTGTCTTTAATTATAAAATCGTCAATGTTGATAACTTGAGCAACCCCAAGAGCTTGCTTGAGCATCTCGGCGACAGTAGATTTACCCGAGCCGCCATAACCCTCGATCGCAATTATAATGGGTGTAGTAGCTGTATCAGATTTTATCTCTGCAATTATTTCTTCAAACGTCATTTATGTTCTTAATTTCCATTCTAGGTATCTATGGTGTATTGTTTTTGCATTACGGGCATACCCATACTTAATGCTTTATCAATTGTATCCTGAGTTCCTAAAGAACTATTGACCTGAAAAGCTAGAAGCTGGTCGGCATCCTCTAGTACTTTTGTATTACGATCGTAATAGCTTTCTTCATTCAAGATAGAATGGCCCATTTCAATCAGCGATTGTTCCCTGCGCTGTTTGACGGTGCTTAACAAGCCGATAAGCGCTTCAGATTGCTCAAGCGTAATAACACCTTCATCGGCTCGTTTACGATAGTGAGCGGCATAAATATCAAGCGTGGTCGTCAGTATAATGGTTATGCGGTCGGCTTCTGGGTTGCGTTTAATGGCTTCCTCTGTGGCAACATAATCTACACCTAAAGCACCGCCAATAACAATACCGTTACCCCGCTCAATTACGTCAGCTACATCATCTCGTACATCCTGTACGATCTCAGGACTTGATCGACGCCACGAGCCGGAGATTGCAACCCACTTCATTTAGTAGCCGTGCCTTTCCAGCAGTTCCAAACATAGGCGCACATTTTCAGCCTGAGCTTGTCGGCGACTCAGATCGCGGTCTTCATCAATATCGCGACCGCTTAGTATTGAATCCAGCCAAAAACTAACCAAATATGCCAACATCTGTGGATCATATTTTTCCGGGTGCTTCTCGTATGGGTCAAAACCGAACTTATACATATTGATAAACAGCGGGGTGGTGTCTAGACTAGCGTCTCCTATACAAAGCCAATTCCAATCAATCAACTTGCCCGTTTTTGTTTTAGGATCGTAGCCGAAGTTGTCTGCCCGTATATCTTGATGGGTTAAGGTATCGGCCTGAAAAGACCAGCCCTCGTTCATGGCGGCTAACTTCGTTAAAGTATCGTAATTTACATCTATGCTCGTGCCAAGTTCAGGCACACGCTTGCTTAGCCATTCGACTGATTCGTCCTGTAGCAATGTTGGCCACTTATTATCCAAACTAACCACGCTATTTGGGCTAAAATCCTCATCGCCTTTAAATAGGTATGCAAATGGTTTCAAAGCCTCTTGAGCTTCAATAACAGCGTTTAGCTTGTCATCGTCCCATGTGTCTTCAAAACTATAATCACGTAAGTACTCTATCGCCATGCCGGTGTCGTTATCATTTACTGCGTATAGCATCGGTACGTGCGGGTAACCGGCCTCATTGAGTTTTTGATAAACCTTCACTTCTTTTGCAAGCCACTTCTTAGTCTGCTCTCCCGTTCCAACCTTAACAAATAACTTAGTACCATCCTCTATGATGATAAAACCACGCTGCGCAGGAGAATAGCCGCCCGATACCTCACCCATAGACTCAAGGCGAGGAATAATATCGCTATTCCAGTTGTATTTCATGCCTTTAGTAACTCCTTGAGCAAAGCAAACTCTCTATAAGGCTGATTAAACGAACCCGAACCCATGTGGCCTTGCCCGCTCGCTAGTATAAACTCAGCGCCTAATTTCTCGGCTACCGGACGAGCTTGCTTATCATTACAGCCCCAAGGATCGTTATCGGAGTTGATCAGTACAATCTCTTTAGCAGCTTGTTTTATTGCTTGCCAGTCGTACTCTTCTTTTTGCAACATTAACTCAGAAAAACCCTCATCATCTATTGATTGATAAAAGCCAGAGACTAAGATCAACTGCTTGATAGGCACTTGAACATACTGCATCAGTGTCAGCAGAAGCGGGCAAGCCGACGAGTGGCCAATGACAATAGTTTCTTCATCAAATGGAGGCATATTATCTTCAATATAGTTTCGGCTTTCCTCAAGCTCTGGCTTGTCGGTGTTTGGCAGTAACGGCCACCAAACAGTGTATCCCTTAGACTCTAGGTACTTCTTTGTATCCGCAAACCAGAAGTAGTCCGTGTTACTCCCGCCCGTTCCGTGAAGTAGCCATGCCGTCTTCACGCCTGCTCCAGTCTATAAACGTCGATCGCAGGCTCTTCGTACGAGTGTGCCTCCCGAATTGTTTTAACAACTTCTTTTAGGCTGTCACCGTCACAGGTAATTTCAATACGCTCTTCTACAACTTGCTCTAGTTTACCTACTTCACCTATTGCTGGGTTTGCGTCGTCGCCGGGTAGAAATCTACCGATACCTTTTACAGAGAAGCTACAGTGCGTATACTTGCCAACTCTGCCACCGCCAGCGTTACCAATAGCATCCCTTAGCTTGTCAGCTTCGCCTTCGGGTACGGTAACGACTACCTTGTAAATTGTCATCGGCTCGTTCATTGACCGGCCTTTCTGACCATTTCAATTTCAGGGATATGCGTATTACCATACACATTACCCTCATCAACAATTTGCGCATCCGTTTGCTCAAAACCAAAGCGTTTGTAAAAATCTATAGCGTTTTGATTGTAGCTAGCAACGCGAAGATAAATATCATCACTGTTGCCATGCCACTCAAGTATCTTATCTATGAGCTTGCTACCTACACCCATACCTTGTGCGTCGGGTGAAACATATAATGCTCCTACATGTTTTCTGCCATCAATAAAGCCAGGCCCAGCCATGCCAATTATCTTGTTCCCCGCACGTGCGACAAATACAGCTCCCGTTCCATCCTCACTCTCGATTCGTTTACGCCAGTTTTCTATATTTTTTGGAATACGTTCACCATTTGCGCCTTCAGTACGAAGTCGGATATCTTCTTCCGTAATGCCCTCAGCTTCATTAGGGTAGGTTGCCATCCAAGTACGTCTTAATAAATCCGAAACGGCCTCAGCATCTTGCGAGACAGCTCTCTCAATAGAGACGCTACGTTTATCGGCTTCTCGGTTATTTACATCTGCTTTTAGCACCATTTCAATTTGAGGCAACGACTTCATAAAATCAGGTCGACCCGGCTCGTCAGTCACCACTGCGTCAGTCTTCACAAAGCCAAAACGATTATAAAAATTGATAGCATTTTGATTATAGGCAACGACCTCAAGGAATATGTCATCGCAGGGTCCATGCCACTCAATTGCTCGTTGTATAAGCCTACTACCTATGCCAACTCCTTGAGCTTCCGGTGAAACGTAAATAGCGCCTATGCGACGTTTGCCGTCTTCTATAGACGGATCGACATAGCCAACAACTTTACCATCGACCTTAGCAACAAATGTGTCTCCGTCGGGTCTGTCGGTTTTTCCGAGCTTTTCTTTTAGATAGGCGATCCTGCGTGGCACAAACTCGCCCTCAAGGCCCTGCGCATTCACTTTGATATCTTCAGGCGTGATTCCAAGCTCGGGGTTAGGATAGGCTTCAATCCAAGCTCGGTCTCTGATGTCACAAATAACTTCAGCATCTTCGGGTAACGCTCGCTCAATTTCAACTGATTGTTTATCGTACTCTGGCTTTGGCATAGTTGTTTCGCTCATATTTAAGTATGTAATTCTGGATTATAGATCTTTATAAACTCTTTAACCTGCGGGAATAGATCCTCTTTATCAGCCTCGTCTTTATTAAAGAATCGCAGCTCAATACACTCGTCAGATGGAGTAAAGTTAAGGTCTTTTAGTTTTATCTCATAAATAATGTTTGCAACATAACCCTCTCGCCCAACTTTAGGCGCAGTTACGAAGTACTTTGGAGTCGAGGATACTTTGATTATTTCAAGGCCAGTCTCTTCTTTTATTTCTCGTTTCAGGGCTGCGATCGGATCTTCGCCGTGGTCTAAGCCGCCGCCAAGTAGTTCCCATTTACCATTATCTTCTTTCGCCAATAAGAATCTGCCCGTTTCGTCTATCGCAATCCCTTTGACGCTAACTCGAAAGTGGTTCTGATCGTTCATCTTTGCGCCTCATTGAGTAGATCCTTTATCTGCTGATTGGATTTAAAGAGTCTAGCATCTATGCCTAGTGCTTTCGCTGTATTGATCTTTGACTCGCTATCGTCAAAGAAAATAACTTCATTCGGCTTCAAGTCAGGATAATCGTCACCTAACTTTTGCAGCACTAGCTCAAAAAATCTTGAATCTGTTTTTGTGACACCAAGTTCGGCCGAAACAAAATAGCCACTAAATAAGTCTTTGAACATTACATTTTTCATATACTCTGCGCGATACTTTTCTTGGTCGGTAGCGAGATAGCAAGGAATGCCTCTGCCCTTAATGTCGGCAATAATTTTGAGAAGTTCTTCGTTGCGTACGTCTTCGGTTTTGAACCAGTATTCAAGGAGTTCGTCTACACTACCCTCCCATTGCCATAGCTCAGGGTTGGCAACCATATGCTCTTTTAGATCCTTCGCACCTGTCACAATTGACTGCCACTCGTTTCTAAAAAAGTCTTCAAATAACTCCGGGTCAAGCGCATGAGAGCGCGCATAAACAATTGAAAATACGTCTTCAGGTAATGTTAAAACGCCATCAGCGTCGAATAAAATACACTTAGTCATTTTTACCCCTATTTAAGAGCTTCATTATATCTTCCCGCCTGTAGCGCCTGTCGCCCCGTGTGCCGAAACGTACGGCAACTAGGTAGCCTTTAGCGTCCCATGCCCGCAATGTGTTCGCGTGGCAATTTAATAGCTCACACGCTTGCTTGAGCGTTAGGAGCTTCGGTTCTTTTTTCTCTGGATGTGGCATACTATAACTATACAATACTTACCAGCAGGAAGATAAACTAGCAGATACGAATTATGGATGCTTTAGAAGACCTCGCCGATTTTTATAAAGTATTTTTATTATCAGAATATGCCATCAGAATTTACAAAATATATGATGCTTTCTTTGCAGATAACGATATACCGCAGGAAGATGATCATCTCAACAATTTATATGCAGCCCTGGTTATAAAAACTGACAAGTTGCTTGAGCATCCGAGACTAGCTGGCTATCGTAGCTCACGCCCGAATATACACCGCAGTTTTGCAGGAAGGCTTAATGAGATATCAAAAGAGTACGACGCCGACTTCAAGACAAGGCTCTGGAAATTCTATGAGAATGCGAACAGTATGGTAGCTGAATTAGCCGCGGATATGGGAGGCTATCATATAGGAGACCCTAACATACGTTTGTTCTTTGAGGACATAGATTTTTCTATCAAGGATCATGTAGCAATGCTCAGAGGTTTAGATAACGGCCTCACTAAACACTCTGAGCCATCGTTTAAGCTAAGAGCCAAAATTAAATTTAACTCCAATACAAGCATTCTTACTTTAGATCGCAGAACCTGTGATATACCCGATGAAACGCTTGAGCATTATATTTGTAAGCTCACTTTCAAAAATCGTAATGTTGCTGCACTAGAAGATGATATTTTAGAAAAATCAGTAAAAAGTCAGAATAGCCAACGAGCAGTTTATGATGCAATGTTGCGTGTAAATAAGAAGGCGAAAGCCGAGTTAGGTATCGACAAGCTGCTGGTTTACAAAGCAGCTAAGCTACGCATAAATAAAAAATATCAGTAGTAATTTGTGAGTGAACTGTGAGTCAGTGAGCCTCTAACTCCAGTCGTATTCCCCCCACGTAGTCTCATAAATGAGGCTATTTTTTATGTCCACACAAAATCAACCACAACCAGCAGAACCACCAAAGCATACCGAACAAGGCGTGGCTGTTGAGTTGAGTGCGGAAGCACTGCACAACCTGACTGGTTATTTTGATGTGCTCATTCAGATGGACTTTGCACAAAAGCAACGTAACAAACTGAGGAGTCAAAGCAATGACCGAGTTAGAACTACAAAAGATAATGGCGCGAGTGGCGCGTGAATGTCACATACAGCGATCGGTTGCCATCAAGCGCGGCATACAACGCATGCGCACTAAAAGTGGAGCTGTGATCGCTTACCAATTTGAAGATAACGGATCATATGTTCGTTTGGGGAGGGTCGGAAATGAAAAAGCTAGCATATAACCTTCTGCAGCGCAGTCTTCGAAAGCTGATCGACTGGCTCATGACAGCATGGCTCTGGGCCAACAAGCGTGAGAAGCAAGTTGAAGAAAGTTATCGGAAATAGTCATGGTAGATACGATCAAGTTACTGCTAAAAATCGACGACCCTATGGTTCTTAGCAAAGGTGCTTTTACGCCATTAAGCGTCAAGCAGCTCATGCGAGCGGGAGGCATGACAAGAACTTTTCTAAATCCCTCGTCGAAGTATGCTTCGCACCTCGGTAAGTATATGCCGCGCCTGACACTACATAGACGGGCCGCAAAAACCATCGGTGTCGTTTACCAGTTAGCCGTTGAGTTCTCAGCGCCCAAGCTGCTATACGGTAATAACTTCAGCGAGGTGGAAGAAGAGGATTTCATCATGATCCTGATGGTGTTGCGGGATAGGATTCACGAGCTCACGAGTTACAAATTCACTCTTAGCGAGCTGGCAGCGGCAGATGTTGGGTCATGGCACCCATGTAAAAACGTCATCTTTAGGGGCTACATATCAGCTCAGACAATCCTTGGCACCGTCCCCAAGCTAGATGTCAGCAGACTCTACGATGTGCAACGCACTAACTTTCGGGACGGTCATGTCGTGCATATCCACTGCAATTCAGTAGATGTCGCCTTTTACGATAAGCTAGCCGATCTTCGCAAAGCAGCAGTCAGTGATAAGCGAGCATTCGAGGACGATAGCGCGATCCAGCTAAGGCATCTGGCGAGTCTTGAGAAAAGTGGGGTCACGATACTACGTCAGGAGGTGCGCTTGGGTGGTAGGCAGGCCATTAAGCGAGCCTTCTCTGATTTGGACAGCTGGACGTTTGAGTCACTATATAAGGCCGAGTTATGTCAGGCAACGCTACTAAAGCATTGGCATCGACTTAGTAATTCGGTGGATATGCTTAGCCTCGATGCCGCCAGACCCTATGAGCTATTGCAAAACTACATGCTCGATAGTCCAGACGCATCAGCCAAAGACGCATTAGCAGCCATTGGTAGCCTGTTGGTGTGTGGGCAGGAGGGCGTACTCGGTCTACGTAACTTGATAGAGCCACAGTACGGTTCTAATGTGTGGTATCGCATTAAGAAACTGGTACGTAATCCTTCCGCACACCGTTTTACGCATTTTCAACATGTGCAAAACACCCTTGAAACATTCAAACCGCTACGGATGTCAGACATAAAATTGTTTGAAGATGATAGTAAGTAATGGTAAGTTAGTAAGGAGTAATATATGGAAAAACGAATTCTTATAGCCAGAGTATCAGACGTTGAGCAGCGCAAAGCACTGCCTGCACAACGCCAAAGGCTAGAGAACTATGCCAAACAACTTGGCGGCCCCTACGAGTATTTTGAGTTTGATGAGAGCGCCTATAAAGAAGCTCGGCAAAAGTTCTCTCAGCTCGTAGAGAAAATCAGAACCCTCGACCACTTTGCGATTATTGTCTTCGATAAAATAGATCGTTTTACCCGTGACGCTTCGCAGTCTGAAGTGCGAATAATGGGTGGCTTGGTCGAGAAGGGCAAGATCGAGATGCACTTCCCGTCTGATAACTTGGCGATCACCAAGGACTCACCTGCTACCGATCTCTTCCGACTGGGTATTGGCATGCTGCTGGCAAAGTACTATTCGGATGCCAGCCGTGATAATGTGAAGCGCCGCTTCGAACAAATGCTAAACGATGGCATATGGGTACACCGCGCGCCGACTGGTTACAAAAATGTGATCACGGGTGGCACGCCTCAGCGCCCCACTAAAGACATAGAAGTCGATCAAGCCAAAGCTCACTTTGTGGTTAAAGCATTCGAGATACGGGCGCAGGGTATCTCGTACGGCATGATCGCAAAAGAACTTGGCAAGATGGGCTTCAGTAGCAATGTCGCTGGCAACAAACCGCCGACTAAAGCATTTCTAGAGCGCATGCTTAATAACAAGTTCTACTACGGAGTAATGACGCACTCGGGTAGAGATTACCCTCACAAATACGAACCCTTAATTGAGCGCTCCCTATTTAACCAATGCCAGTCGGTGCGTGATAAACGCAAACACGACAAGACCAAATATGACAGCATCGACTATACCTTTAAGAAGATCGTGAGCTGCGGCGTATGCGGTCGCGCCGTATCACCTTTTAAGGCGCGGAATACGGTCTATTTACGATGTGCCAGCGCCGGTAAGTGTGGTGATCCGAATACGGCGGAGAGTTTGGTGATAGATCCCGTGTCCGCCGATATGAGCTTTGTCGGCATACCAGAAGAATGGTTAGAACAGATAATTACTGAGCTGCGCAAGCGTCATGACGACCAGCAGCAATACTATGGTAAAAACATTGAGCAGACTAGAGCGGAATACGATCGCCTAAAGTTGAAGATGAAGCGACTCTATGATGATTACCTCGACGGGCGTATTACTCAGCAGACTCACGACGATTACGCCAACGAGATGGAATCTAGGCAACAAGAACTCAATGATCGCCTAAAAGTTCTAACAAAGGACAATAAGAGCTTTCAAGTGACCGCTTCATACCTGTTAGACCTAGCACAGCGAGCTGAACTGCTCTTCAAAACCAGTGACGAAGGGCTAAGACAGAAGCTCCTTGAATACGTACTTTCAAACATTGAATTAAAGGATAAGAAGTTGTCGTATATGTTCAATAACCCCTTTGGAACAATCGTCGAGGCAAACAAAAAGGCCCTTGCGGGCCAAAATGATACTATTTGGTGCGGGTCAGGGGACTCTAACCCCTGGCCTCGTCCTTGGCAAGGACGCGCTCTAAACAACTGAGCTAGACCCGCATAACTAACTTGCTTGATTATACGTAACAGAGGCGACTATTGCAAGACCGTCTCACTTTGAATCATCTTGTTGTTTCTTTAGCTCTCTATAAACACTATACGTTATAGATCCACCCGCCGCGTCTTCGACATATGAGTTGTGAGTTAGTTCCAGGACCGCTAATATACAAATAACGGTTGTGTATCGAGGTCATCACTGCCACATGTATCGTCATCACGTAAAAACCGGTCGATTATGACCGGTTTTTACAATTCTTAGGAAACTAACTGTGGTGGCTCCTCCCAGACTCGAACTGGGGACACGCGGCTCTTCAGGCCGCTGCTCTACCAACTGAGCTAAAGAGCCGTTTGACGTACAACAGAGGTCATTTTACCTGATAAAGTGCCCCGAGGCAAGCTAACCAGCCGGTATTGTCTTGATTTACCCGCATGAAGAGCAATATTGCCTTGGTGCGTAATAAATCAGTAGCTATACATCTTGCTAGCAACAAACTCGCTATTGAATATTGTCACAAAACTGGGAATCAAAGCTTTGTCAGTACCGAGAGCTGTCATCTGCGCCGTTATAATTCATGAAGAAAAAGGAACTTATCGTAGCGTCGGGTCCCCCGCCTGCTGTTGCAGCCCCTGAGCCTGACTCTTCAAATCCTGCATGGCACCTTCTTTGCTGCGGGCTTCCTGCTCGAGACTGGCGGACTTCTGCTGGACCTCGGTTTTTTTGTTGTTTATCTCGGTTTGTAGATATTGGACTCGGGCAGATAATACTGCAATGCGCTGCGCATCGTCGCCAGCCCGGTCCAGCTCAAGCTGCCGTACTTTGAGTTCGGTCTGCATGGTCGTGATGTCATTGTCAGTCCGATACTTGAAATTGGTCGCTTCACTGCGGAGTTGATCTGCCGACTGCTTGACGGCGGTTGCGGCTTGCTGCAGATTCGATGCTGCGACTTTGAGATATGCGTCTGCTGCCATTATTTCTCCTATCGTTTTATTGATGATTAGAGTTCAGTATAGGGCGGCCAACGATATCTGGCGATGAGAATATTCACAGTATAGAGAACCGTGCAGTCATGCAGCTCTCTACAGGCCTATTGCTTGGGTGGCGTATCGATATAATCTTGGCAGAGGCGTTCGAAGACGGCGTTCGTCCAGCCAAAGCCAGTTTGCGACGGATAAACGCCTTTGACAGGGGGTTTCTCAGGATTTACGACATGGTACTTTTCCAGGAAAACGCCGTTGGCATTAAACCAGTTGAGATTTGTCTTCAGCCATTTCATGGCAATCCGGCGTGCATCGTCGTGATAACCATAGCGCTCCAGCGCTTGAATGACGATAAACTGCAGTGGCGCCCAGCCGTTAGGATAGGCCCACTGTGTTGGCAGCGAACCCGGCGTTAGCTGCTGGCCGAGCGGTAGAGCATCAGTTGTCGCTAGACCACCCTTATTTTCAAACTTACGAAGTGCCCGCACCATTTGTTTGGCCTGTGCTTCGGTGACCATACCGGCCCACATCGGAAAATATGCCGCCAGCGAGCTGATCGATCCGCGCTTCAGGCGCTTATAGTCGTAGTCGTAGTATAAGCCGCGAACCTTGTCCCACATCAAGTCATTCATCGAGCGTTTGCGGGCATCAGCTGCCTGTTCCCAGCGGATGGCATCGCGCTTGTCACCGTAGATACGAGCTGCCCGGGCAAAGTCCATCTCATATTTATACAACAGTGCATTCAGATCAACAGGTAAATAATTTAGCGCCTTCCGGCCGAAGCGCGGCGTCATGTCCCAGCCGCTTTCGGCTTCAGCCAGATCATGGAGATAATTGATATCGTAATACCGAGACAAACCGTTGTGCACCAGCCGCTCATTCGGCTTTTTGATACCCATCCACACGATAGCGTACTCTTCTTTGGCAATTTCAATTGCCCGTGCCAGCCATTCGTCGCCCGGGTCATATGCCTGATAGACGTCAAATATAAAAGTTGTCAGAAAGGGCGGCTGCGAACGACCCATCAGATACATCCGGGAGGCGTTCGGGATGACTCGGAACCGTTCGAAAAGATGTAGTAAATCTTCGAGAATGCCCATGACTAGCTTCTTGTGATCTTTGTCGATCATACCCTGGACCATGAAGAAACTATCCCAATAGTACAGCTCATTGTAGTCAAATCCAGCGTCTTCGGTAAAAGACGGTACTAAATACGGATGCGGAACACCCAGCAGACTTTCGTCGTCCTTTGGATGATACCGTTCAAGCTTCGGCCAGTAGGCCGTGATGTAGTCGCGGGCGATTTGAACATCAGTGGCCGTCAGTTCAGCATCTGGCCTGAACGGAAACAAACCCTTGCCCCGCAAGGCAAGAATTCGAGCTTGATCTTTAGCTTGATTAGCAGCATCTCGTAACATAATATATTCAGCCTACCATAGGAGGTCCTGCCCGCGTCAAGCAATATAATTCAATATTGCTCATTCTACAGACTTCTCTAAGCCGGACTCCCGACCATACTTTGCAGTACCTTGAAATAGGTTTGTAAATCCTGCAGTGAGACGTCCTTGGTCATACCGGCAACTTGCTTCTGGAGGCGCGACTCAACAACCTCGATAATTTCCTTTGCCTTGCTGGTGACATTCAGTACCTTCTCTCTCTTATCGGGCGTGCGTACTACGCTAGTAATGAGACCTCGTTTGCGGAGTGGGCGCGACATCATGGTGACAAGCGGCACTTCAACATGCATGAATTTAGCCAAATCCGTCGTGCGTAGTCCCGCCCTGATATCGTTCAGACGGCTGATTATCAGCCACTGCGTCAGATTCAGCTCATACTCTTCGAGAATAACCTTTATGCGTGACTGCAGTTTTTTGTTTGCAATCACCTGCAAGGCAGCACCTCCGTATAATATTGGCGCTTCTTGGAGTTTTTTCTTTGTCATCGTCACCCCCTTTCGGCATTATTTGTTCAATAGACTGAAAGCAAAGATAATACATCCTCGTACGTCCAGCATACAACATATAAATTAGTTAGTGCTGTTAATTAAATTACTTAAACATAGACAAAAAGAGTTATACTGATTTTATCAGGCAAAATGCTTGAATATAAACTCAACAGGAGGTTCTCATGTTAAAGAAAGCAGCTCTCGCTACAGGGATAGTGTTTTTGCTTATTGGAATTCTGGGTCTATTCGACGCTTTTACTCCAGACGGTAAACTACTCGGAATTTTCCTCGTAGATGGCGTACATAACGCAGTGCACATCTTGTCTGGCCTGGCAGCTCTTGCCGCTTCACAGCGCGCTGACTGGTCGAAGCTGTTTTTCAAAGTCATGGGTGTCGTCTACGCACTTGTCACTGTTCTCGGCTTTCTTGCCGGTGACGGCGGACAGGTCCTCGGCTTGTTCCATGTGAACACCAACGACAACTTCCTGCACCTCGTGCTGGCAGCAGCCTTCCTGTACCTAGGTTTTGGCGTTCCTGCTGACCGCGAGAGCACAGCAGCTCGAGTCTAGTCAGATTCGAATTGCGATGATAAAAAGTCCGGGCTTGCTGCCCGGACTTTTTAATTGCTAAGATTTCGAACCAAGCGGACCGTACAATTGTAACCGGTACCCAACCTGAATCTCAAAATCTCCGCCTAGAGTGGCAACCTGCGGGGCTGCCCCAAAATTGTTTTATCCCTAAAGATAAAAAATTTTAGGGGCGGACAGGTTGACGAGGCTCATGGGGAGGTTTTGAGATTCAGGTTTACCTATACTTTAGAGCCAGCCTTGCTCGACACAGTCACGGAAACTCCAAACATTCGGGCTACTTTCTGTACGGTAGGTCCAGTAAAACCACGCCGAGGACTGGCTATACGTCAGTAACTGCGTCGCTCCGTACGCCCGCCGAGCGGCAGCAACCTGCTGAGCATCAAGCCCCTTGAGAGATTCAGGATCAAGTGCGAGACTCCATTCCCCTACAATAATAGAGTGATGCCGCCGCATTGCAGCTAGCTCTCTCGGAATTTTGTGCAGTGTCTTATCTATATGGCCGGTTATGTCCAGTTTTTTATCTTTTTTGTTAAATGTCTGATACTGATGCGTATCCATTAACATATTTGAATATTTGTTACCGGTAAGCTTACGTTTCCAGCGGCGGGGACGAAAATTGTCGCTAAACACTACCCAGACATTCGGGCCACATTCCTTACGGATCAGTTGATAGGCCGCTTCGTAGTAATGCAATAGCGGGGCCCGCGGAACAGTCCACTTCGGTTCATTTAGCAGCTCGATACCAAGTAGCTGCGGATGCCGGGCATAGCGCTTTGCTAGCTTGCCGACGACAGTTAGTGTTTTGATAATATTTTGTTCATCAGTATGCCAGCCGCATACGCCGCTTCGCCCGCTATGGTCCCATCCGTTCTGCGAACCGGGGGCGGCGTGCATATCCAGCAACACAAATAGACCGGTTTCCGCGGCCCAGGCAAATACATTGTCAACGTACTCAATTGTTTTCATATACGGCGCCTCGTCACCGAACGTCCAGTAACCGACAGGGAGACGCACAGCGTCAATGCCATTGGCTTTCAGCCATACAAAATCATCTTTTGTGATAAACGTATCCCGGTGCTTTCGAATTCGGCTGACGGTAGCCGCACCGCCGTGCGTACACAAACTATATTCGTCGTTTGCCGTCATATTGCCAAACAAACCAGGTGTAATCCACTTTTCTAATACTAACCAGCCACCGAGATTGACGCCTCGTAATGGCGGATGCGAGACGGGCGCTCGTTTGCGCTTAAAAAACATATTGTAAAACCTCGTCATGTTGCCTGACATTATACACGTCGTGCAGAGTGGTCAAAACTGCTTCTCGCTGGGCAGTAGGTCAGTCGGCGCTGCCACTCGCCAGATGCCATAGATGACAATATTTGCATTTGTAGGCATGTACAGTTGTTCCATGCATATATTTCACGACGTTGGCCGATGCATCCGCTTCGCGCTTAGTGTCAAATGCTAGCTTGTTATTGCACGGCAATTCAGGTTCTTCATCATACTGCGAATCAAAATTCATATTCGTATAGTACCTTCATAGTCTTATGGCGGGATTGGCAATGAGTACTATTCGCATTATACTAATATTCTGTTAATTATTTGATGGCCGACACAAAATTCTATAGGTAATCTATAAATATATCGTATGATAATAAATTACGGAGGAATGTAATGAAGCGGTTATTTTTAGTAGGTAGTTTGCTGGCCGTAAGCGTGCTCGCGCTTGTTACGAACGGCACTACACAAGCACAAAGCACTACGCAAACGACGACGAATCAGACGCAGAGCAGCGGCAGTATCATATGGGATGGTCTATGGTCGGGACACAACTTTGACTTTAGCAATTTGGGATTCCCGGCATCGCCCCGACAGTCACCGACAACTTCTCCCAGTCCTGATGCAACGCGGACGTATGCTGCACTCGGAGATTCAGTTGCAGCCGGTCTCGGATTGCCCGGCATGTCTACGCCCACTGGCACCGACACGCGCTGCGGACGATCGACGCAGTCATACGCCTACGCAGTTGCGAGTTCAACAAACATGCCCCTGCTGCATGTTGCCTGCAGCGGCGCAAAAGTAGGAGACTTGTTTACCAAACAAGCTGTTGAGGGACCCAATATCACTGCCCAGCTCGACAGTGCATACGCATCCGGTACGCCGGAGTTGATTACTATTACCGCCGGTGCGAATGACGCACATTGGGATGAGTTTATCCGTGGCTGCTATGCCGCTAACTGCTCCAACCGCGCCACAACATTGCTCGCCAATGGTTATCTCGTGTCACTTCGCACAAAATTACATGTTGCATTGACCGCAATTGCTGAGCGAAGTAACAATAAGCCGCCACAGGTAATCTTGACTGGCTATTACAACCCCTTGTCGGCAACCTGTACGCAGTATCAGTCAAACATCACTGCCAGTGAGATTGCCTGGCTGACATCTGAAACCGATGCACTCAACAAAACCATCCAAAACGTCGTCAAAAAGTACCCATTTGCCAGCTTTGCTCCAGTCGACTTTACTGGTCATGACATATGTTCAGGCGATTCCTGGGTACAGGGACTGACTGATCCGGCACCGTTCCACCCGACTGCACAGGGTCAGCAAGCCATCGCCCAATCAGTGCTACGTGCCGTTAATTAACGCATGTATTCTATTTCGTTTGATACATTAACTCAGACAGATATCACTACGCTCAACAGCGCTAATAGGCATGAAGTTGTGATTCGTTATCAATGGTTGATGCCCGTCGGACTGAGGCTGCGGGCAGTCTCTGGGGGCTTTACGTATTTTTCTACTACCGAATAGCCGTCTTCTTTTTTTACAATCTGCTCGATTTTGTTCGTTTCGTGGCCATTCAAAATAATAAACCGGCTGCGGTTTTGGTGTATTTCGTTATATAAACTGGGTTTCATCTGTATGCGATTACGGCAATTCTCGTCGGAACATTCACAGTAGAAATGCAGCGGCGTATCATCTTCTGGGATTAGATACTCTTGGCCACTCTGTTTTGCTTCTTTGACGATTTCATCAAAATTCTGTCGGACCCGTTCATTGTATTGACGAAACACAACTTCATTTTCTGCCATCCTGCGGTGAGATACTGTCTCGCTCATATGTACATAATATCAAAAATATAGCGTAATGAAAGCAACCGTTCCGGTAACGGTAAGATATTACAGCCAGTCTTACGCTCTCTAAACAAGCAGCGTGAAATATTGGACAGCCATTATTACGGTGAGCGGATATGCTACAGGCAATAATCGTAATACCCATAGGAGCTGTCAATGGTAACAGAAAAAACATCGGGCAAGGTAGCAGTTATCACGGGAGCCAGCAGTGGCATAGGCTTGGCGACTGCGCTGGCTTTTGCCGAACAGGGATACAACGTAGTTTTGGCAGCTCGCCGCTTACAAGAGTTGGAACAAGCTGCCGCCGAATGCAAAGCTCATGGTGTCGGTGCACTGGCAGTAGCCGTTGACACCACTGATGATCAGGCCGTGCACCAGCTGGGCCAAGTTGCCGTACAAACCTTCGGCCACATTGATATATGGGTCAATAATGCAGCCGTCTATCTGACGGGTAAGTTCGAAGATGTTCCAATCGGTGACATGCGGCGGCTGATGGACACCAATTTCTTCGGTTATGTACACGGCAGCATGACCGCCCTGACACTGTTCAGGGCCCAGACATACGGCACTTTGATCAATGTCAGCTCGGTGAATGCTGCCGCCCCGCAGCCGTACGTCAGTATTTACAGTGCTAGTAAGGCCGCGGTCCGTACGCTTGACGAAAGCCTGCGGATGGAACTGCGGCTGGACGGCCTGCACAAACAAATCCATGTCTGTACTGTCATGCCTGCGTCAGTAGACACGAACCTGTTTCAGAATGGAGCCAATTATAGTGGCCGACGCGTCCAGGCCATCGAACCGGTATACGATCCACAGTATGCTGCCAAACATATCGTAGGGCTTGCGCACACGCCAAAGCGTGAGATTATCATAGGTCCTGCCGGTAAGCTTATGGCGCTGCACAATGCGCATATGCCCGCCAGCTACGAAAAGCAGGTTGGACGCTTTACGCGTGCCGATCTCCTAGACAGCGAACAGGCCGCGCCGCTATCTACTGGCAACTTGTACGCGCCGCTAGAAGAAAACCGCGGTATGCGCGGCGGCTGGCGTGAGGAGCGCGTCCGGGCTGACAAGCTTAATGCGGGTATGGGTATCGGGCTGGCAGTTGCTGCTGGCATGGCCGGACTTGGATTTTGGCTACTGCGGCGCTCATCCCGTTCGTAATGCTCTACGCTTATTCGGGCGGGTAGGCTTGTTCGATGTAGCGTATCAGTTCATTGAAATCCTGGCGTTTCTCGAAGTGACCACCACCAGGGATTTTGAACTTATCCGGACCAAGATGCACAGCGATATACGCAAATTCTGATTGCGGAATGTACGGATCGTCGTCGCCGTAGACGAGCGCGATTTTCTTTTGGTTTGCTTTGATGGCTTTCCAGTCCCACGGCGCGTCATAGTAGCCGCTTTGCTTTTCCAGCTCATCGCCAAGATCGGTATAGCATGGAGACATCAAAATAGATCCGCGCAGTTTATATAGTTCTGCATAGCGCATAGCTGCAACCGCCCCGGATGACCAGCCGATCAATACATCAGTCGGACCGACTTTTACTTCATCGTGGAGATATGGCAGCCAAATGTCCTTACGGGCGATATGCGGGTCGGGCATGGTCTCGAAGTGCGTATCGTAACCCATCCCTGTTAAATTCATTTTGAGCCACACAGCCCATGGCACCTGCCAGGTCGACGACTGATTGCCATGTACAAACACGAATCTAGGTTTCATGACCTCAGTATAGCAAACCATTTGGCAGCATTACTGTATAAGCACCGACGTGCGTACACATTGACCAAGCGGACTAAATTTTACCGTAATCCATCGGCATGGCCTGCATTCTGTCCCACGGGAAGTTCCTCATGATATTGTATCCGGGCACACCCTGCCGTAATCCATCCCATGGATTAACACCAGTGGCCTCATATGCCGGCTGGCCAGATTCACACACGATCGACACAGCGCCACTCTTGTCCTGAATGATAAATCCATATTGTTGCGCGGCGATTGCGATCGTTCTGGCAATAGGAGTCAGGTCGAGACTACTCACATTGACGGCCGGGTCAAGTCGAAACCTGATTCCCTCTGGAATTGTATGTGTTCCGTTCGGATCGTAGCCGTCACTGCGCTGCGCCGGCCAGGAAAAGATGTTGTATGCCTTAGCATCGACAACATTAAGGGACATGGCATGATCAATCTTGCCCGCCTGAATTTCTTTGATACGAATAACATTTCCAGAGTGCGGCAACCCTGTTGCTGTCGTGCCAAATCCACCACTGAACCAGCCTGGGTTAGTCGACACGTTATCTATCCGGCCTCCCCAGCAAGCTTGCCATTTTGGCGCAGCCGCCGTGCCTTGATTGGACGCTTTCCAGTATTCCCAAACCTTGTCGCTCGAAGGGCTGTAGATAGTCAGATTACCGTCAGCACCTGAGGCTGGATGAGCATCACTCGGAATCGGAACTTGTTTCCACTGTGCCGTTCCGGTATAGACATTCGACGGTATATAGCCTTTGTTCTGACAGTCATAAAACGCTATGTCAACTTTTGGCACTTCTGGACCAACGGTATATATTGCAGCCGAATAATCCCAGGTATTGAACGCCGCAACGCCGTTGTAACGACTAATGATTTGATTGCGCAGGTCAGCTACCATAGCCGGGCTGTTGGGATGAAGTGGTGCTCCAACAAGGGTTTTCCGCAGCCAAGATGATGTTGGAAAAATACTCGTCAGCGGCGCCATCCGGCTGTCAAAGCTGCTGGCAGTACGGGTTGAAAACTTAACTGCTCCGCCGGCTGACGCAGTGGTGTCGGTGACTTTGACTGCTGGCGCCGTTATCATACCCTGCTCAGGCTCGGTCAACGTTGAGGTGGCGGCCTGCGACACATACACCAGACTTGCCCCGATAATGCCGACGACCGCAACAGTGCATAGCATGACCAAATTTTTTTTCTTACTTTTGTGGATTTTAGATTTGGATTTCGGCACTGAAATTTGATTCCCTCTCATCCAATCATATCTACAAACGGAGATATGATTGTTGGCAAATATCTTATGCTTATATTGTATACGATGAGCATCTACATGCGCAACGACAAGACTCACCAAGCAACTGGCTCTGCCGCAATGCGGCCGTAATCGTACTAGAATTATGCCAGAAAATTGCTTATTGCACTTTATATTCATTCGGACCGTTATTTAATTGATAATCTGAGTAGCCGACATATGGTATAGTTTTTACTTGTTTGTAAATAACGGAGGGCCAACTTATGAATATATTACGAAACCGATGGTCCGTCGCTACAGTCGGAGTATTGAGCTCAACATTAGCCGTAGCCGCGTGTTCTTCGTCGGCCGAAGACAATCCACAGCCCGTACCTTCAGTCATGCAGTTGAACCCGCAGCCAACTCCAGTTATTGAAACAGTCTGTAAGGCCGATCGGCCAGAAAAATGGGGAAGTATCCCTGAATATTTAAATATAGAGAGATTAGCCGGTCGCCTGGCTGTGCCTTTTGATAATATTGTCCAAAACGGCAAATTTGGCCCGGCAATCTGTGAAATACCACTCAGTACAGATCGTATCAGTTCGATCGAAGCACCAATAGTAGAAGTAAGCAATATGGGTAGCCCCTGTGTTGTAATGGGCACTCAGGAACGTCCTGTTCCAGGTACCGTAACTCAGAGAATTCTGGCAGCCTGCGCCGATATACGTCGTATTTAGATTTTGCTCGCAAGTCTATGTGCGCAAAATTGTTGTAGCAACTTGGCTGACGTTCTCTAAAGCTACCGCACCTAAGGCTGCGGATGCATCAGCTTTAACTACTTCAATGACCGGTGACGACCCTTCAGCGGGGGCAGCATAATATACAGCTTTGTAATCGTGCGGATTGACCCAGACCTTTGTAAAGGCCTTCGTTAATCGTAGCGATGTTCCAGGCTTTCTTTGAATAGCCATTATTTTAATACGACTCGGATCGAGACGTGGTCTAATACCATTTTGCCAGTCTGGCTCATATGTTGCTGCGTGGTCAACGCTGGCCGTAGACAGGTGGTCTAGCAAATGTTTCGCAGGCGTTTCATCTCGGTCAATATTACCTGGCTCGTTGTCATAACGTATCCAGCTAGTCCAGCTGTGTTCAGTAGCAATAATCATTATACCGTTGTCCGTTAGCTGGTTGTACCAATTCGCAATAGCTTCCAGGGGATTATTGAGATACTGCAGCGTTTCGACAGATGTAATAATATCCACTGGCTCTGGCAATTTAACCGTTTCAATGTTGTCGGTGATCAAGCTTGGCTCGGCACCTGGTTCGGTCACTCCAGGCACAAGACTTTCAATGTACTCAAGCTCATTTGGCTGTAAACCGTCTAGTCCATAGTTAAATAAATCTACATTGGTCATCTTTAGCTTCTGCTTGAAGCCTGGCATACTGCCGAGTTGCCTCATTACTAACGCGCGGCCACCGCCCATATCTACCCAATCAACCGATTCTCCACCTTTTGTTTTGATTAAACCTTCAAGTACACCCTGTAGCGTGGTACGCTCTGCATCACCGATGGTTGATTTAATAAAATCAACTACAGCACTTCCCCGAGGTTCACGCCATTCCTGACCCGGAAAAATATAGTTATTGTATTCCGCAAGCAATCTGCCTTGAAATTTTTCAGCTTGCACGACCGTTTGTTCGGCAACGAGCGCATCATGGCTAGGTAATTCGAAATCAGTTGACATAATATATATTATATAATAAATGTATTGGCTATACTATGCGCCACTATTAACATTATTAGCAGCCAAAGTTACGAGCTCATAATGTATCCGACCGTTGCTGGCCCCTTTCTCTACACAGCTTTCGTCCTTTTGGACTCATCAGCATAAGCACACACTTATGAAGCAGTGTAACAAGCAAAAAGTATAGGAGTAGATACGAGAGAGGCGTAGCACCTGTGATAGCGTGCCACGCCTCTCTTCGTATCCACACTCACCAGCGTGGGCGATACGTGCGGCCGTTGGCCACGATGTTGCCCATCCCTGATACGCGTGCATCGACGTCACCGGAAACCCGGTTGGCATTGATGCTGCCCATCCCCGAGACCCTTAGGTTCGCGCTGTCGAGGACGGTACCACGGTGGTCGATCGAACCCTGGCCGGAGACGCGGGCACGCATGGAACGCGAGCTGCCACCGGCGACACGAATGTTGCCTTGACCCGACACGCGCGCGTCGAACTTGCCACTCACCGAACCGAGGATGAAATTGCCCTGGCCGGAGACATGGACGTCAGCCGACTCCTGGACGAGTTGCACCTCGGCATGACCTTGGCCAATAACCTCACCAGTGAGTTCGGTGACGTCGTAGGCGAAGATGTGTGTGTCGAAACGTGCAGTGAAGTCCAGAGCACCGCCCAGGTTCGGACCGATGCCGACCGCGCCGACTATATCGCCTACTCGGACGTTGGTACCGACCGGGACGATGATCGCAAGCTGGATGTGACGCGACAGGTCGACTTCACGTCCGCCAACGATCAGCCTGCGCTGTCCGCCACGACCATTGGTCGAGAAGCTGCCACCACCGATGTAGGCCGAACCGCTCATGATGACTACGTTGTCCCCGAACACGTTGTGCGAACCACCACCGGATTGACCCGGCTTGAACGGCAGCTCGCCCTCGATGTTCAGGACACCGCTCTGCACGTTGGCGCGCAGTCGACTGATCATCTCCTCGTCACCACCGAAGCCGGCGAGCGACACATGGTCGGTCTGCTGTGGCATGATGGCGACTTGTCCGAGCATGGTTTCCAGCTTGATGGTGTGCACCTCGTGGGGGTTCCAGCTCTCGATGATGCGCGGACGCGTCGTCGGCAGACCCTTGCGGTCGGCCAAGTCGCGGCCTGCGCCCAGGAACTGCTCGATCTCGGTACCGGCCATGAGGATCTCCTCAGATAGAAAGTGAATGAAACGGGTGGTTAAATAGAATGCTCATAGAGAGCCTACGATACAGATGATTTCTGCACACTAGGCTCCCTACGAACTCTTATACTTATTTGCTTGTTAATGTACCTCGGAGTAAATTTTACTCTACGAAGTACCTTACATATTGTCATATTTTGTACATTATGTCAATATGTAACACCTCACGGACAAAGAAAAAGGCCCTCATTGAGGACCGAAAATCTTATTTGGAGGAGCTGGCGGGCACCGCCCCCGCGTCCGCCGGTTTATCTTGGTTAGTCGTCTACAGGCATAGTCTCGCTCTGTTCTCCTGGGCGAACCATGGAGTCTTAAGGAACGACATATGAACGGACGAGTTGTTCATTCCAGCAATCCTAAGTCTTAGCGGACGCTATGGATCATAGAATCCGAGCAACCAGATGAATTGGCGCGCACTTTGGATATCTGACGTCTCCGCGTGCACGGCTACTAGTAAACTAGGCAGCTAGTGCGAATGCACTCTTTGGAGCGAGCTTTGCAGCAAGCGTATCAATGAGTGATTCGCGGTCTTCAGTAGATGTTGCATCTAGAAGGTTTTTGTCTATAACGCTGACAAGCGACCTGCTGATCTAACCGATAAAGTCCAACGTCAAGCTTAAAGTCAGCCCCGTACGTGTTTACTTGGCATTGTAACCAAGCTAATGATTATTATAGCACATTTGTCGATATAAGCATAAGTTTTCTCTGCCGACTCGGTTTAGTAACCAATGATATTTCGCACGGTCGTGTAGGCAGGCTTCGGCTGGTAACTGGTGTTGAACATGAGCGGCATTTCACCGGCGCCAAGCCAGGTGTGGCCATCATCGACGCCCCAAACTGTAATCCGGGTGCAACGGCTGACAGCCTGGCAGGCATTGGCAATATTCGCATACATATTCGCCTGGGCCTTCAGCTTCTGAGCAGTCGTGCCGCCAGTCGGCGATGTTTTTACGTCCAGTTCGGTAAATTCTACGTCAACACCAAGATCAGCGAAGCGCTGGACATTGGCTTGGACTTCTTCGCGGGTCGGCGACCAGCCGCCCGGCTCTGTCTCTAAATGAGCCTGGAAGCCAACACCATGAATCGGGACACCTTGGGCTTTGAGGTTTTTAACGAGATTATACATAGCCGTACTTTTGGGGTTGATCCACTCGACGCCGTAATCGTTCAGGAAAAGTTTGGCGGTTGGATCAGCTTCGTGGGCATACCGGAAAGCATTGGCGATATAGTTCGGGCCAAGAGCGTTATACCAGACGGTCTGCCGCCAGCCACCGTTATCGTCAAAGGGTTCGTTAACTACATCCCAGACAGGTACCTTTCCTCTGAAATGCGCCAGTACTGTCTGAATGTGGGTTTTCATAACTGGATCAAGCGTGGCAGCAGTCCAGCTGCGACCGGTGAGCCAGCCTGGGTTAGATACATGCCAGACGGTCGTGTGGCCGCGGATTTGCTTGCCGTTTGTTAGGGCGAAATTGACCATGGCGTCAGCAGTCCCAAAATTGAATTGTCCCTGCTGCGGTTGTAATGGCTCCATTTTCATTTCCCACTCAGCAGATAATGAACTGAAGTTCTGCAGGAAGGTATTCCGGTAGGTAGCATTGCTGTTGATAGTGCCGATTTGGATGGCAGCACCCAGCGTGACCTTGCTGCGGCTGGCGCCGAACGTAACCGCATTGCCTCCAGAAGCAGTCGTATCCCTCACGACTGACGCCGGCGCCGACAATGTGCCGCCCTCCGGCTCAGCTGCGACGAGAGGAGTTGCGGCTTTACTTATCATCAATGTGACGATGCCAGCCGCTACAATCATCAGGACAATACAGATCGCCACAATATTTGGTCGTCGTGAGCTGAGCTTAGTAGTATGTCGGTTTTTTTTAGTTTTTGTGGCCATATAACTATTAGCCTATCATGCTAATGCTTTGGTATTCAACCCTTTTTTACATAGGCACTGTAGAGTTCGTGCCATTGATCCAGCGACAGATTCTGTGCCCGTAGCTGCGGGCTGATACTGGCTTGTTCGAGCAGCGCAGTTGTTTGTTGTTTGTCCAGATGCAGGCCGGCACTGAGCGAATTAAGCAGTGTCTTACGCTTGGCGCCAAACCCGGCTTTGACGAGACGGAAATACTGTTTGCTATCAACGTCAGGAAACAGCAGTACGTCCCGGCGTTTTAGTACCACAATCTGTGAATCCACCTTTGGCGGCGGCGTAAACAATTCGGCGCCAACAACTGGGCCGAGTGATACTTCCCAGTAATACTGGCTGGTTACGCCGAGTATCGACAACTGCCCTGGGGACGCTGCCAGCCGCTCGGCGACTTCTTTTTGCACGAGCAAGGCAGCAATAGCTGGCGAGTTGGAGGACTCAGACAGCACACGGACAAGTTTACTCGTCAAATAATACGGAATGTTAGCGACAACCTTATAATCAGTCGCCATCGTCGTCAGGTCAAACCGCAAAATGTCACTCTGTACAACCCGAAGGTTTGCAGCCGGCACACGCTTCGCGAGATCACGTGCCAATGCTGGATCGAATTCAACTGCCGTGACTGCCGCTGCCGACTGTACGAGTAGCCGGGTGAGCGCACCGGGGCCTGGACCAATTTCGAGTACGACGTCGTCGGGCTGAACGTCGGCAGCAATCAGCATATTTTCGAGGCTGAGCTCGTCGTCAAGCCAATGTTGGCCAAGAGACTTGTTAGGTATCGGATTGTTTGTCATAGGAGTTATATAAGAATACGTTATTACCAGTCTGTCGTGAAGTCCGAACCTTGGAAGCTATGCGAGATTATGCAGTAATTCATGACAGCGCGCGATGCAAGTCGATGTGGTACCGAGCCAGCCCAGCGAATCGGTCTTACCGGGCTATCGAAAACATTACCAGTGGTGGTTGCGCAGCCAGTAGTTATAAGCCCCAGCCCAGCCGCCATGACGCGTCACGGCGTAGTGGTTGCACCATCGCAGCTGCGTGACGGGATTAGTGCCCCAATCCGGGCCGCCACCCCTAGAAGCGTTCGCCATTTTACTACCCGGTGTTGACTGGCAGAGGCCATAGCCAACGCTCGGGTCTGTTGGTGTGCCATGGTACGGCGGGCAGCCGCCGTATTCACCCTGCCACTTTGTCGGACACCAGCCAGATTCACGGCCAATGATATAGTCGGCGTACTGGTAGTCACTCGGTGCGATGCCAGCCAGTGCCATATCACCTTTGATGCCGCTGAGGTTAGCGCCTTGTGCGGTAATCTGCGTCACTGGCTGCTGGACGATGACCGTCTGCATGGCCTTGCGGCTGACCTCGACACCATTCTGCGTATTGATTTCGTACGTTACCGCACGCTTACCAGGCGCGCCCTGCTGCCGGACAGCTGATACGCCGTAGGACAGTGTGTTGTCAGGCACCAGCTGCACCGGCATCGGGATGTCTTCCTGGACTGTTGCCGTCGTCAGCCCGTTACGGATAATAGCAATCCGAGCGTCAGCTGTAATCGGCGCGTCAATCCCTGGGTTAACGATATCCTGTGGCTTGAGATTTACTTTCTTCTCGGCCAGCAGTTGTCGAATCGTCGTAGCGTGAGTCCGCATGACGATTGGTGCGCCATACAAATTCACATTAATTGGCGTCGCCCGGTCAATGATCACCTCATGGCCAATACTGCCGTCAGCCACAAAATTACTGACTGGCCGGGTTTCTATAGTGTCCTCAGGATAAATAGTCAGCCCGGCCTGGCGGGCGACGCTGCGCGATGTTGTCGCTGCGCTGAAGGCAAATTGTTTTTGGTCGCCGTCCACGATTGCCACTGGTACGGCACGGTAAATATTGATCCGGAAATCATCCTGCTGTATCGGCGTTGACAGCACCGGTTCGACGATGTCACCGTCATTGACTTTGAGATTAAGCTTTTTGAGCAAAGCGCCGACAGTCGGTTCTTTGCTTGATACGATCTGTTGCTGCGAATCGTGTGATATATACACAACATTCGGACTGATCGTTGCTGGCTGGCGATTGAAAATGGCGAGTAGTAATCCGGTAATACCGATAAGGCAGAGCAGCGTAAACACTGGCACCGCAAACGGGTGGCGGGCAGCCAACCGGGCACGCTTGACGTGTTTACTGTGATTTTGGCGATACGTATTGCGGTAGCGCTGATACTGTTTCTTCATAGGCATAGCTTGCGAGATGTTAGGAAGTTATAACGGTAAAACCTCTCGATAACTACGCCTCATTGTAGCAAAACCGGGATGGTATGACAAAGTCGGCCTGCAGCCAGTGTGTGTCTCGGTGTGTCTCTGTTTCTATTTCGTTGTAGGCTTCAGTTGCGACTACGCGGCTCACTATCTTTGTACCGTCCAGCTCGCATTACAAGCGGGCAGCCGCAACCGCCGTGTGAACATCAAGCCCAAACTGCTCAGGTGTTACCTGCTTTGGATTCACCCAGCTGGCATCGGTAATCTCAAATCGCTGCAAATCAAGCGCTGGCTTTTGCGGCAACTGCACAGTGTAATAATGACACATGAAGCGTAAGCCGCGTGAGCGGTATAATTCGCTCCTTAGAAATTCAATATCAGCTGACTGCAACGTCAGGCCGATCTCCTCTCGAACTTCACGCAGCAATCCACTCGTCTTGTCTTCGCGGCGATGCAACCCTCCGCCGGGCAGTGACCAGCGGCCATCCCCAAGCCAGGTTTTCGTGACCAAAATCTCATCTTCGCAGACAATGAGCAATCTGGTTCGCTGGCTCCATCGCAGATACAGCCATAGTCCGGGCCAGCTCAGCCAAAAGGCGACAATGCCAAGTCGCGTTGGCAGCCGCATTACAGCTTTTCAAGCGGCGCAAAACCGATGTTTAGTTTTTTGGCGCCTTTGCCTTTGAAATATATCGTTGCGACATCGCCATCCAGCTCCATAATCTGCCCAACCCCGAAGACCTGGTGACGCACTGCATCGCCCTCGTCCAAATCAGGCACGTAGCGCGGTTCGCCGTTGTCAGGTTCGGCCGGTGCTCCCAGTATGCCTGGCGCTGGCGTATTGCGAATACTGTCAAGCGCGAAGCCGCCGAAGGCTCCACCACCGCTACCGTGGCCCCCAGACTGGCCGTAGACGCCGCGGTCACCGCCGGTGAATCCGAAGCTGCCTGCGTCCGACTGGATATCGCCGCCTATTTCACTCAGGAACCGTGATGGTGGATTGTGCTGGACACCGCCGTACAGCATACGACTGGTCGCGCACATCAGGTACAGCTCTTCGCGGGCTCTGGTCATACCGACGTAACACAGACGGCGCTCCTCCTCCATTTCCGCTTGATCATAGAGGGCGCGGGAATGTGGAAAGATGGTTTCTTCAAGTCCGGCCATGAACACCACCGGGAATTCCAGGCCTTTGGCGGCATGCAGCGTCATCATCGTCACAGCGTCACCACTGAGGTCGGCACTGTCGATATCGCTGACCAGACTGATTTCCTCAAGAAAACCATCCAGTCCGACTTCGGCATAGCTCTGCGCGACACTGAGCAATTCACGGACATTTTCCTGGCGAGATTCGCCCTGCGGCGTGCCATCGTCCAGATAATGCAGATAATCAATCCGCCGCAGGAGCGAATCGAGCAGCCCGGTGACCGGCACTTCGTCCACCATCCGGCGCAGACTGAGCAGAATATCACCGAGCTCTGTGAGCGCCTTACGGGCTTTAGCCGTCACGTCCATGCAGGTTGCTGCCTGTGTCAGCGCCTGCGACATACTGAGATCAAGCGACCGCTGCCAGGCAAAGAAATTTTGCAATGATTTCGCACCGACACCGCGGGTTGGCACATTAACGATCCGCTCAAAACTAATGCGGTCGTCAGGTTGATAGATCAGTCGTAGATAGGCAACGATGTCTTTGATTTCCTTGCGGTCATAAAAGCGCTGGCCACCGACGATGCGGTACGGCACGCCGTAATGAATAAACGCTTCTTCCAGCGACCGGCTCTGGGCGTTCGTGCGGTACAGTACAGCGTAATCCCGGTAGGAGCGCGTGCCGCTGTCGATGCCGCGGCGCATAGCAACCACAATAGCTTCACCTTCGGCCCGCTCATTGATGACCTGCTTGAGCTGCACCGGCAGTCCATTGCCAGCCTGAGTCCACAGTTCCTTGTCGGACCGCTGCGCATTTTTGGATATGATGGCATGAGCAGCATCAAGAATATGCTTCGTCGAACGGTAATTCTGTTCAAGCTTAATTACGGTACATTCCGGATAATCCCGTTCGAAGTTCAAAATATTACGGAAATCGGCACCTCTCCAACTATAAATCGATTGCCAGTCGTCACCGACTACAGCAATATTATTATCAGGATTTGTCAATAATTTGACCAGTTTGTACTGCGCCAGGTTGGTATCCTGATACTCGTCAATCATGATGTATTTGAACTGAGTGCGCCATTTTTGGCAGACTTCGGCGTGGTTTTCGAGCATACCGACGGTGCGGTTAATCAGATCATCAAAATCAAGCGCTGAGGCGTCCTTCAGTATTCGCTGGTATATCGGGAAGACCTGAGCCGCTGTCTGCTGCGCCGGGCTGTTCGCTACGCCCTTGTATTCGTCAGGACTCAGCATTTCATTTTTGGCATTGCTAATCAGGCCCGATATCATCCGGGCCGGAAAGGCTTTTTCATCGAGCATCAGTTGCTTGCTGGCCTGTTTGACCGCTGATTGGCGGTCTGATTCATCAAATATGACGAATGTTTTCGGAATACCGATATAGTCACCGTCTTGGCGTAGCAACCGGACGCAGATACCGTGAAAGGTGCCCATGTACGGCATAAAGCTGCGATTGTCAGAATTTTGTCCAACCAGCTCGCCGACGCGGTGCCGCATTTCTTTGGCTGCCTTGTTGGTGAAGGTGACGGCCAGGATGTTATACGGCGTCGCCCGATGGGAAGCGATCAGATAGGCGATGCGGTGCGTCAACGTCTTGGTCTTACCTGATCCGGCGCCGGCCTGGATGAGGAGCGGCCCTTCAGTCGTTTCAACGGCTCGCCGCTGCTCTGGGTTCAACCCCGTCAATAAGTCATCAAGCATCAGTTTGCTACCTTGTTATCCCTCGTCATCATCCTTGTCATCATATTATTTTAACAAGCAGCAGCGACTTCAGCTTGTTGTTGAATTGTTTGAACCCATTTCAAGTCTTAATTACTGAAAAAATGCGTGATCGGCCGGATGCCGTCTATCATGATAAAGCCGGCATCAAGTGCCAGGTCAATCCACAGCAGCGCCAATAAGATAATCAAAATTAATCCGAATATAAAGACGTGCTTGCTACGGCGCTTTTCGACAGCATTGATTGGCAAGAAGTATGATTTCTGTTCGACCAGCGTATCAATCTCATCTTGCGCCCGAGCATCGGCTTCCAGCTTGGCGGCATCCCTGTCAATGGCGGCAACTGGTGACGGATCGGCGTCCATCGGCAGCTGGTCTGACTGCGAATCAGGTGACGGTGCCACATCAGGCGTGGATTTTGTATCAGCCGAAGCGGGTAAGTCAGTTGTTGGCCTCGAACCAGCACTGGCTGGTTTTTTTGCCGACGGCGTGTCCGCGACCGACACCGCGGCTGCTGTATCGGTCGACTTGCCGACGTGCGATGTTTCAGCGGGAGTCGTCCCACTAAATGCCGCCGTTGCCAGCGCCACGGTATCAATTTTCTGTGGAACAGCGTGGTCGCGGCCGACCGTATGATCAACCACGCCATCAGCATCAATGTCCTGACCGTCTCGTCCATTTAATCCCATAGCTTCTGCTGCTGGTGCGGCAGAAATCTCTTCCAGCGGCGTAATGACAAGTTTTGGAGCGGCTAATGCCTGCGGCTCGGCTTCAGCAACGGGCGCATTGACGGCAGGCTTTTGAACAACCATCGGATCTTGCATAATCGTCCGGTTCGTCACGATCACCGGCCGGGCGGATGACCCCGCTGGCTGGAGTGTACCTGGCCGAGCTACGTCAAAAATGCGCACCGGCTGGCTCGAGAGGTTATCTGGCTTATTGTCTGGTTTTGTTTTTTTTGTCGGCATAACAATTCTCTGGGACTATTCATGCAGCGCACGGTAGGCGCTATCAACAATTGCGCTGAATTTTGCATAATTCAAGCTAGCGGCGCCGACGAGCACGCCATTGCAGCCTGGCAGATCCAGATAAGCCCGTGCGTCTTGCTCGTCAACACTGCCACCATACACTATTCGGACATTTTCGGCAGCCGTCGCCCCGTAGAGCTCTTTGATCTGGAAACGAATATAATTAAATGCCTTTTGCATATCATCCGGCTTGGCAATTTCGCCCTGAAAAGTTGAGATGGCCCAAATTGGCTCATAGGCAATGACGATATTATCAATATCATCAGAGGTCACGTTGCTCAGTGCGGTCGTTAATTGATCGTGGATAACCTGTTTGGTCTCGCCGGCGTCGCGCTCTTGCTTGGTTTCACCGATACAGAGAATCGGCGTGATGCCGTTCCGGACAGCGGCAGTCACCTTGTCGCGGATGAGCTCCAGCGATTCACCGAAGTAGACCCGGCGGGCTGAGTGTCCAACAATACTGTAATGAACCAAGCCTTGCAGCATCGCAAACGACACTTCGCCCGTAAAGGCGCCTTCGTCGACTGGGTAACCGTCTTGGGCGCACAAGCGGAACTTGCGGCGGTCCAGCTCAACACTGAGTGGCTGCAGGCTGAGCATGCTCGGAGCTACGACAATTTCAATATCGCGGTGCGCCTGGATCCGTTCGCTATATCGGTGCAGCAGCGCGCTCGCTTCGTGTGTCCGAAGGTGCATTTTCCAATTGGCAATGATGAGTGTTTTTTTCATAGCTTATACTTCTAATGCTTGCATTTTATACCATTGTACAATGGACAGCACTATTTTGCACCTTTCAGGTCGTTAAGAGCCTCGACACCAGGCAGTTTGCGGCCGGCCATCAGTTCCAGGCTGGCGCCGCCACCAGTCGAGACATGTCCGAAAGCCTGCACCAGCCCACGGTTTTGTACATATCCGACAGTATCACCGCCGCCAACCAGACTAAACGGCTTTGTTGAACCATTACCAAATTGTCCAAGCATTGCCTCCATGATCAGGTTCGTGCCGTGGGCATACGGACCAATTGGCCCCTGCAGTCCCCTGGTCTCGGTAACACCCATTGTTCCGTTCCAAACCACCGTTTCAGCCAGCTGCAAGGCGCCAGCAATAAAGGCGCCGGTAAACGGCCCGATATCCAAGATCATTTCGTGCTCAGCGATAGAACCGCTACTCACTGGCGCCCGCTTCGGGTAATGTTCTATGTCGGCAATAACGTGTGCACTCCAGTCAACGATGCGGGTCGACGCGGCCGGGTCAATCTTGCTGGCTACCACCCCGTCCTGAGGTACATAGAATACAAACTTGCGCTTGGCGGCTTCTTTTTGGGCTTTGGCTATAATGTCTTTGGCTACGCCTATTTCGTCACTGTCCACCAGGCTGGCCGCCACATCTATGCCTTGCGCTTTGAGAAATGTATTAGCCATCGCACCACCAACTGCCACAAAATCAGCAATCTCAATAAAGCGGTGCAGTATGTCTATTTTGTCGGCAATCTTGGCACCGCCAATGACAGCCGCCAGTGGCCGCTCAGGATTCTGCATAACACGGGTGATCGTGCCGACTTCACGCTCCAACAGCAGCCCGGACACGCTAGGGAGATATTGCGTCACGCCCGCGGTGCTGGCGTGCGCCCGGTGCACAACCCCAAACCCGTCCTGCACAAATACATCGGCGATACTGGCCAACTGCTTGGCAAATTCTGCATCATTGGCTTCTTCTTCAGCATAAAACCGCAGGTTATCAAGTAGTAGTACCGTACCCGGTTTTGCCGTCTGTACAGCTTTTGTGACTTTCGGACCAATACAGTCCGGTACGAACTGTACGTTGGTATTCAATAGTTCTTGCAGCCGTTTAGCTACCGGCAAGAGACTAAAGGCGTCATCGTGTTTGCTCTTTGGCCGTCCAAGATGCGAACATATAACGACTTTCGCGCCGTGCTCCAGCAGATATTGCACTGTCGGCAGGGATTGCTGTATGCGGTAATCATCTGTGATAGTTCCGTTTTCGAGCGGCACGTTATAATCAGCGCGCAGCAGCACTGTCTTATTCTGCAGCTGGATATCCCGGATTGTCTGCTTTGTAAACAAATTGTCAGTCATATCACATCCCACCTATGCGTTTATGCTAATTCTACTCCAAAAGCCGGTTACTGCCTAGCTCGGCTATTCAAGGACCCGGACTTTTATCGTGTCAGTCGCACCGGCCAGTCCTGGATACTGTCCGGAAACGGTGATAACGACGTCACCTTTGCTCAGCACTTTATTTTGCCCCAGCCAGCTCGTCAGCTTATCGGCTGCCTTGGCGTCTACCGGCCGCAGGTAGCTTTTGACACCGTAGAGCAGCGTCAGTTGCTGCAGGGTGCGAATATCACTAGTGACGGCTATCTGGATGATACTTGGGCGGCGCGACGATATCTGCAGTGCCGTTGCACCGGTGCGGGTCTCGGCGACGATCGCCCGGGCCTGGATACTGCTGGCAAGGCTAATTATCGCCCTTGAGATCGAACCGGAGCGGCTATGGTCTTCGTACTCCGGATACGTCACTTTCAGTGGCATATTGTCTTCAGTGTAGCGAATCACCCGCTTCATAACCTGCACCGCTTCAATCGGGTATTTACCGGCGGCCGTCTCTTCGCTGAGCATCACGCAATCCGCACCGAGGAATACTGCCGTTGCCACGTCCGACACTTCTGCCCTGGTCGGTTCCGGCATTTCGGTCATACTGACTAGCATCTGCGTCGCGACAATCGTCGGTTTGCCGAAGCGCAGTCCCATACCAATGATCTTGCGCTGCACCACAGGGACTGATTCAGCTGGCGTTTCGTATGCCAGGTCACCGCGAGCTATCATCGCCATATCGGTTGCTTCCATAATCTCTTCCAGGTTCTCGACTGCTGCCTGCGTCTCAATCTTGACGATCACTTTAGCATTAAAGCCAAGGTTTTTCATGCGGCGGCGCAGGTCATGCACATCGTCAGCTGTCTGGACGAAGCTCAGCGCCACATAGTCGATATCCTGCTTGGAGCCGAAGGCTAGATCAGCTTTGTCTTTGGTCGTAAAGATATCGCCGCCAAAGTCGGTGTCGGGCAGGTTCATGCCCTTTCGCTTCAGGAAGAGCCCGTCGTTCTCAATTTTGGCATAGACGATGCCGTCTTTGACGCTGGATATATTCGATTTTATTCGACCGTCATATATGTACAACCGTTCGCCGCGCTTGACCTTTTTACTTAGGTCATACTGAATCGGTACGATGCCGTCTTTCAAGTCGGCGGCACTCGGATTGTACTTGAAGCGGACTGTTTGGCCTTTGGTCACATTGATAAAGCCGTCAAAATCACCGAGTCGCACCTTGGGGCCCTGCAGATCCTGTATGATGGCGACCGGCTTGCCGAGTTCCTTAGAAGCTTTGCGAATCCAGGTAATGCGCCGGGCGTGCTCTTCGTGCTCACCGTGGCTGAAATTCAGCCGGAGGCCATTGGCGCCGCTTTTGATAAGCTCCCGAATGGTTTCATAATCATCAGACGCCGGACCGACCGTAGCCACAATTTTCGTTCGTTTATAATCGTCCAGCGAGACTGCTGGAACTGTTTCAGTAAATTTCATATCGCTACCTTTACGTTGTTTAGAAGTTATCTCGCTTGTGCTTAAACTCTACTGTTTAGTATAAACCTTGAACTTATAATGTACATATAATCGTATACGTATCAAATTATTTATTTTACAAAATTCTAATCGGGTGTATGATAGCAACACAAATTCAGGGAGCGCACACTATGACTGTCAATATAGCTATTACTCGTATCAAGCTTTTTATCGCAGCATTTATCATAGCGACCATGGCAGCGACACAATTGCTGACCGCACAGGCATCAGCCGCCTCGGCAAATGTGAAGACGGCTCAAGACATACTGACAAAATTCACTATTCCCGTCGGAACAGCTGATGGTGTATTCGGTGCCCAGACAGCCCGCGGACTATGCGCCTACCGTTATATTGCCGGCATGACGACCAGCCGCAGCAATGTTTCCACCAGCTTCATGACCAGCCTCAATTCATTCAATTCTAAGTACAAGTCCCTGGCACAAGTTCCAGCACCAGCCAAGGGCGGCAATACAACCTACCTGGTGGTCGAGAAAAAATGTCAGGTTATGTTCTACGTGCAAAACGGCCGCTATGTTAAAGTTCTTCCTGTTTCTACCGGTATACAAGGCCACCGTACGCCGAACGGCAGCTTTTTGCTAGGGAACACCAACCGCGGTTGGAGCTGTAGCAACCTTTACGAAGGCTCCTGCAGAACACAGACATCTGGCAGATTCGCCAGCGTCAAACAAACAACAGGCAAATTCGCTGGTAAAAGCAATTACGGCAACATGTACAATAAACGCTTCTTCAAGAGCGGTGGTTACTTTATCCATGGATCGACTTCCGTACCGACCTCTCCTGCCAGTCACGGCTGTATCCGTGTCACCGTCGCTGCTTCCGATTGGATGTACGATAATGTCGGCAACAACGGCGCCGTTCGGCTCTATGTCGTCAACGAATATTAAACATAGATTTCCGATACGTAACTTAGCTCGAACACATCACCTTTCATAATCTAAGCAATCCAGCGGTCCGCACGGTCGCTGGATTTTTGTTATACCTGCTTCGAACACGCTTCAAAAAATTTATTAAATCATTGAATCAACTGTATAGCATAAGCTTTTTGACCGTATGTACAACTTGTATTACTACGGCTTCATTGATACTATCAAAAGGTTGCACTTCTGCCACTTGCTCGCAGCCAAAACGAAATCGAACAGCAGAACAGCATAGCGCCCGAGTGGACACCGTAGCGGGTGAGGCAACAATTATAAGTGAATGGAGGGATATGGGTAGTCGGTTTATTATTATGCGCGGCCGGAACATTTTGCGGAGCGCGCGTCTGCTCGCAGCCGCCTTTGTCATACTTAGTGTTGTCAACATGGCAGCTCCGGCATCAGCTGCAATCAACTATAATGCTGAGATCAAACGGCTTGAAGCCGAAAAGTCATCAAACGCTTCGTCACGTGCCGCACTCGAAGATACGGCTCTGACGCTCGAACAAAAGATTAGCAATTTACAGACTACTATCACATCACTTGATGCTCAAATCCGAACTAACCAGGCATCACAGGCTGATCTTACCGCTAAAATTCTCCAGACGACCCGCCAGATTCAAGAGGAACAAGCAGCCCTCGGCAAGCTCATTCGTCAAATGTATATCGATAACGATATCAGCATGCTGGAAAAGATGGCTTCCAGTAAAAACATGAGCGATTACGTCGAAAAAGAAGAATACGCCCGCTCTATGCAAACCCAGATCAAGCAAACAATCGACCGTATCAATGCACTGAAGAAACAACAGGAAAGTCAGAAAGTACTTGTCGACAAGCTCGTCGCCGACAACAAAGCGATGCAGGTGCAGGTTACTGCCGAAAAGCAAGAAGTCACAACACTCCTGGCCATGAACCAACAACAACAATCCGCCTACACCCAGAGCATCACCACAGCCAGCACCCAGATAAACAGTTTGGAGCGCGAACAAGCCGAAGAAAACCTGCGTTTTCAACGTGAACAAGCCGCTCTAGCCGAAGCCGCCCGCAGGAAAGCCGCCGCAAATCCACCTGCTGCCACCGGCAATAACTCCGCAGCAGCTCAGCAGGCACCTCAGGCTGCCACTCCCTCGTCGAGTGGTCGTGCCGTCAATGGCCGTGCCTATCCATATGCCAATGCACCATTCCCAAATGAAACATCTGACTCCTGGGGTATGTATCAGCGCCAATGTGTCTCCTACACCGCCTGGGCTGTCGCTACCTCCGGACGCCACATGCCATATTGGGGCGGACGCGGCAATGCCAAGCAATGGGACGATAATGCCCGCGCAGCCGGCATACCCGTCGACCGCAACCCCCGTTCCGGTGACGTCGCCGTCAGCAACCGCGGCACCTACGGCCACGTAATGTACGTCGAAAGCGTCAACGGCGACGGCTCAATCAACATCAGCCAATACAACGCCGCCTGGGATGGCCGCTACAGCGAAGCCCGCATATTCCCTGGCGACCTCGTGTTTATACACTTCTAAGGCCTCATACTGAACATCTCAGCTAGCTCGTAGCTATAGCGCTACTAATACCTGCCCAACGTGCAGCAATGCGATTTGCAAATAACACATACCATTAAGAAAGTTCAGTCTTCGAAACATCAGTCCTTAAAAATAAAAAACTTCCCAAATCGGGAAGCTTTTAGTCACATAATTTGGTGACCCACATCAAAATAAATTGGCACGAATTGGTTGAGGAACTAGTTCGATGGAATGAGATTCTATCGGGATTCAACACGACTCATCGCATCGTATATCCAGTCGACTCGTAGCTTATTGTCCTCTTTCATTGCTGTGATTTCATCGAAACTGAACCATTTTGCATCAAGGATTTCATCTGGCTGAACTTTCAGCTCACCCCCGATAATCGTAGCGACGAAAGCATGCCGGACAGGCGATTCAATGGTCTCGTGATAGATACCAATCTTGTCTCCAAGCTCGACATCATAACCTGTCTCTTCCTTGGCTTCTCGAACCGCCGCAGCTTCAATAGACTCGCCTTTGTCTACATGTCCTGCCGGGAGATTCCATAACCCATATACTTTTGGCTGCTTTTCCTGAACCAGCAGATACTTGCCATCATCACGGCGTACAACGCAGCCAGCAACTACTCTCGACCATGCTATACTCGCTTCCCATTCTTCTGTATTCATATAGGTAATCATATCAGAAATAAAAATAACCCCAGATGAATGGAGTTATTATTCTTATGCTTGGTGACCCCAAGGAGAGTCGAACTCCTCTTGCCGGGATGAAAACCCGATGTCCTAACCGATAGACGATGGGGCCATGTTCTGAATATAAGTGAGTCGTACAAACTATTGGGCTATTACTTGTATGTTTTATAGCACAAATACAGCCACTAACACCGGAAAATTGTAGCATAACAGAGACAATTTTACAAATCGACTATAGCATGTAGCTACATTGCAAATACTAAACAGCGATTTTTGAGCAAATCGCAAATTACATAATAGATTTTCTTTCGAGCGGCCAGTCAGGGCTTTTGAAACTGTCTGGATTTTAGCACAAAGACACGCTATAAGCTAGAGCTTATCCACAGGACGCCTGAAACTGCCCTGATGCCACTCAGTTATTAGCATGGACTGGAGTACAAAATCCAAATCGAATCATGACAAAACACATACATAAATGGGGGGGGTAAAGCGAGGGTGAACATAAAACATGGAGAGTGGTGTGACGTTGCCGTCTTATCAATCAACTGCATTGATTACTCATCCTGTGCCTGTTCACTCCTCGCTTGTCGTACTACATTCGTACTGTTCGCTGTCTGAACGACATAACCACGAGGGGTCCGGGACTAGATAGCCGAAGCTACACTGCATCGCTGGATGCGACACACCAGTCCCGGAACCACCTCGATGATTAGTTGCCTGCGACTGCGATGTGCTGCGATGCGCCCACTTGACGACCGTAGACGTCAGTGCCGTAGACCTCGGGCTCGTACTGACCGGGGTCAGTATAGGTGTAAGAGCCGATCGGGTCTTCGTCTGTCAGACGCAAAGTTTTTGCGCTGATGTCTTTCGTGAGTACCTCGTACGTCATGTCGTCACCGATTGAATCCGAGACATCGAACGTAACCGTCAGACCACCTTCGACAGCGATAGCGCTGAAGATGACCTTCGGCCATGGGTAGTCCTTCAGACACTCTGGGTGGCTTCCCAGGGCAATCAGCTCCTTCTTCAGCTCGGCATCAGTCGAACGGACAGTCCGCTCAGCCTTGAGGGCTGCCTCGGTGCCATCAGGCGTGTAGGACTGCGCGGTACGTGCTGCTTGGTCGGTTTGCTTGGCCTTCCCGACGGCTTGCACAAACGGCTTGCAGTACTCCTGCGTGTTCGTCGTTGCTGGAGCTGTCGACTCATCACGAGACCCGCGGGACACACCAAGCCAGATGAGTGAAAGCAGACACACGACCACGAGCATGATCATGAGCGTACGCGTCAATTTCGGCCATTTACCGAACACAACACAGATGGCCGCGACGATCCAGATCAGCCATAGCCATGACTGGAAGGGTGGCGTGATCGAAAACAGCCGGGTCACCAGGTACATGAGCGGGAAGCCCAGCAGCTTAATCAACGATGGCCATGTGGCCAACCAGATAGCTACGGCCGTCACGAGAGCGATCACGATGATCTGCCAGAGAGCGAATCCAAACATGACTATTCCTCCTCAGGAACAGGCTGTCGATTACCGGCTGGTAATCTATACATATCGCTTGTCCCAAAGGGAGCGACTTGCTACGGACAAGTGTTATCCGCACCGAGCCGCTCCCTATCTTGGAAACGTCAAACCTAAAAGTACATATATGTAGTACGCACTGCACATAATGAGTGTTCGGAGCTACCTACCGTGCCTATGCATCAGCGTCTCACAAACACAACAATCAGTGCAGTCCATAGTCACAGAAACATTACTTCTGCCACCCTGGACTGCACTGAAGCCTATTTCTTGCAGCAATACTGCGTACTGTCATGATTCGAATTGTAAATGAACACCCGTATTACCTGATTGTAGACTAGCCGGATAGACCATACCTACATCCTTCAGGCAACATAAAGTCATATAATAGTACAACTTACGTTGTATTTTGTCAATGATCCAAATTGTTGTTTACAGAGGTAAACTGCCGCTAATTTATGCTTGGGATTTAGGAAGCAGCTTCGCCTTCGGTATCGTAAAGCCAAATGTACTGCCCTTGTTTTCTTTACTTTCGAAAATTACCGCGCCACCCTGTGCCACAATCACCTTTTTCGCCATAAAGAGGCCAAGGCCGGTTCCATCTGGCCGTTCACGGCGGGCATTAATCGCCCGGTAAAATTTTGTAAACAAATGATGCTGCTCCAATTTCGGCACCCCGATGCCGTCGTCTATGACACGAAGCTCGACAGCATTTGGCCGGTCTTTTAGCTCCACCCTGACATGTCCCCCGGACGGCGTATAATGCAGCGCGTTGTCGATAAAGTTCATGACTACCTGCCGGGTTTTGGTCTCATCAAGCAGCAGCATTGGGAATTCCTTGGGTTTATCAAACGTCAACTCCAATGACCGGCTAGCCGCTGTCTCCCGCAACTGCCCAATCTCTTCACTAATCAAATGCGCTAGATTGAGCGGTACCGGGTCAATTACAAACTTACCCGTCTTGAGCCGCGACACGTTTAGCAGATCAGCAATCAAGAACACCATCCGCTGCGAACTCATAAACGCCTGATTCAACATCTTCTTCTGCAGCGGCGTCACCGTCCCCGCATCACCCTCGATCACCATACTCAAATAGCCCTTCACCGCCGTCAGCGGCGTCCGCAACTGATGCGAAGCCATGGATATGAAGTCGTCTTTCGTCTCGTCAAGAGCTTCGAGCTTGGCGTTCGTGTGGCGAAGCTGCATCGTTGCGTCGTCCACCCGCTGCTGCAGAGTAACGTTGAATTTTTGAATTTCTTCAAATCTAAGCGCGTTTTGGATGGCTATCGATAATACGTCAGACATGGCTTCAAGTGCGGTTGCGTCTTTTGTATTATAGCTATTTCCACTTTTCTTGTATCCCAATAGAATGTAACCGAAACCATTTTCATCATCAGATACATTACTTGATAATTTCACCAATACGGCAACATTATTTTTTATAAGCATCTGCTTTAGCTCGTGTTGATCTATGTCAATATGGTCTGCAATAACAACATGAGATCCAGGCGTAAGAACTATAGTTTGCACTCTGTTCATATCAGATGCAGAAATCTTTTTGTTGTCTGTGCCTATAAATCTTAGACGGGATATTTTTGTTTCATTAAGCGCAAAAATACAAAATTCAGCCTTTAGTGCCTGGGCTATGAGACTTGAGCTGTTATGCAGTAGATGGCTCAGATCTACAGTCGATGCTAGTACTTTATTGAGATCCCCAAGAACGACTGCGGCGTCGTATGAATCTCGGAAAAATATTTTTGACGTTGTTTTGTCAAACCAAGATCTCAGATTTCCAAAATTCAATGCGGCTATTGTCCCGAATACAACCCCCACTAAAAATTTAGATAACTCGAATTCAAATCCCATAATCACTATGCCCAGGATATATACGGCAGGAGCAATATAAACCACGCTCAGCACTAATACGGTCAACGTGTAGGCAGCAGCACGTATTGCGAAGAATTTTATATCAAAAAGCCGCTTGTAGACCATTGCATAGCTAATGATTGCTATCATTATGAACGCCGATAGGGGCCTTAGAAATTGTGCATTTTGATTGTTAGCGAATACAATACCGGACAATAATGTGCCTATGAGAAAAGGGAGAAATGCAGCAAAAAACAAATATGTCTGATTTTTTTCCTGTTGCGAAAGTTTACGAAGCCGAATTGCCAGCACGATAAAGCCAGCAACAATATATGCTAGCACCATGAGTGTCTGGTATTTATACAACGGCCCGAAAAGTAGTGAAGCGTTACCGCTTTGTTCTGACTCTATTATGAGTAGCTTGGAAAAAGAATATGGTCCAAACAATAATAATGGAGCTGCAAGGATTAAGCCGTACCGCTTATAATCAAACTTATAAGACGGATACGCAAAAGTAAAAGCCAAGAAAATTGGCGTAATGATTTCTGTTGCAATGAATCCCAAACCCAGCCAAAAAGTAGTATTAACATTCTGATCAATAAAATATTGGGTTATGAGCCAGAGAGCTACGCTGTACGAAAAAAGTGCATAGTATACATGCGCTTGCTTTTTTTGTCTTGACAGCACAAATGTACCGGTTAGTAGAATTCCGACTATACTCATCCAATATAAAATTGTCTGCAAAAGCATATGCTACTTTAAGCATAATCTTTTCAAGTAAAAATACTAGAGCAAACTAAGCCAACTCGCTTGCAGCTACTGTGTATTTCTTATAATAGCCGATTGGCTGTTGATTTCGCTTGCTTTGTCGTAACCCTTCAATTCCTAAATCCTGTTCATTGTTAACATAGTCGACACCATGTTCAGAATATATATATCTTAACGTCTGAACCATCAGGAATTCATATGCTTTATTATAGATCACATTTGCTTTGCCGAAATGAGTAATTGCATAATCATCATGAACTTCGTATATACAGAAACCTTCCATCTTGCCGTCTATATATATCGCTAAGCATTCAATTTTCAGTTTTTCACTTAAGCACGTGGCAGCATTGAGAATTCTACTGATTGCGCTAAGTTCATTTTGTGCATTTATCGAGCCTTCCGTTCCCATAAAGGCCCATTCATAAGCCAATTTTTTAATTTCATTCAGTACAAAATCATCAGACAAGTCAACGATTTTAACTACTGTCCGATCACCATACAATTTTTCGAATTTATTAATGTTCTTGCGTTTATTTGCAAATTCTTTGCCTTCCAGCATCATGTATTTTTTTGCCGATAAAATGTAGTCATGATTGTCAGGATCTTCGTCTACGTGAAGATTTTGGTCACTGATGAGCTGTTTTGCCACAGTCTCGGGCACGCATACTAGTTTATTACTGTACACATCGTTATTTTTTGCGAATTCAAGAAGCGCACGGCTCGTACCTCCTATATCGCTATCTCCAAGCACGCTCAAAACCCAGGTATCCTGTAGATAATCCTTAAACGACAAAACAAGATTATCATTATGTAGGCTTAATCGGCATGCGTTGTCGGTATCCCAGCTATAAAGGCTCACATAATTAAAATCGGAATACGGCTCGTATTTATCTACGTAAGCTGCGTATGTCTCATAATCAACGTCATGAAAATCTATGAAATCCGGGAAAGTAGGTATGTATGTCATGATATAGCCTCTACTCTTCTCGATTTCTAATCGCGTAATAATTCAAGCGGGACTTTGGTTGTTGTATGTCACTGATCTTGCCCGCTCCAGACTTCCAAATGCATAGGCGTACGCCTTTGGGAACATATTTGGCGCTTATGTCACCACATTCAAAGGTGAGGACAGATGACGAATCTTTAAGCCGCGCAGTTTGCATCAGCAGCTTAATCAGAGAATAACTATGGAAGCCAGCTCGATGCTCCTTGTCTGTTACTATTCCCGTAAATATGTAAATATTTTCGGTATCAAAAGCCTCAGGATATTGATCTCGGTAGTATGTTTCATCTAACCATGGGCAATGCGAAAAATCCGTTACAAATAGCGCAAGTCCCGTGACCTTACCCTCTTCCCTGTGCACGACCTTTACAACATTCGGGTCTTTCAAAACAGTCATAAAAGCCTTATGGTCGAAGCCTGCATTTATTGGGTGCTCTTTTCCGAGATGAGCAAAAGGCATGTCATACATATCCCATAACTTTTCAGCATCTTCACCCTCGATCGTTTCAACCATAGCCGGTCCGGACGATGGGTCAAAATTAATTTCTCCATTCTCAACCGCTTCTACATATTGATCAAAAAGTCGCTTTCCAGGCTTGAACTCAAGACTCTCTTGATCTTTATACTGTATGGTTCCCGAGTACTGATCGAGGTAACGGTCTTGACTGCCGCCGCCCAGTTTTTCACGCACCATACCGTTTGCATTTGCCATCGTTTCAAAAAGATCGCCATGAACTTCTTCATCGCTCGTTACCGTATCATAGACAATGACTCCACCATCATGCACGACAGATTCAATGATTTGTTGTGCATTGTCATTTTGGGTTATCTCAATTGGAGGATGAGCATAATAATACAATTTGTCCGTATCGTACTGTTCTTCTAGGTATTTTCTGTTATACCAATACAGTTCTTTTAATGGAACAAGCATCGGCTCAAACCTTTTTTTGCCCGTATTCTTATCTTCAACGCATATTTTGATGACATCTGGGTTCTGAAGGGCTTGGTCCCTATCTTCAATTGACAAGCCGAGTCTCTGCGGTGCTAGTCGATGAGGCTTTGGTTCGCTTTCAGTATCTTCTGATACAGAAAATTTATTCTTACCCCATTTATATGCGCCCAATACCGTGCCGACAGCCAATGCGCCAGCCGCTAGTTCGGTTGTAGAAATATGCTGTATGCCTTCAGCTGCTAAAATCGCTTGACCAGTTGTTACGACACTGATGCCAGCCGCAGAAGTAAGGCCGTATTTACGATTCAGCCAGCGAGAGCGATGAGGGTCCTGAACATGCTTTGCGAGCGTTACTACAGCCGAGCCACCAGTTAGAGCAAGAACAGATTCAGCCATCAATCCAGTTTTGGGTATTTTGTTACCCGTCATATTACGGAATCTGGCATTTACTTTGTCGATTATGCCGCCGCCACTTTTCGTATCGAGCACATCTGCCGTAGTAATCGCAGCTGCGCCTTCAATTGCAAATGTTGACGCTCCAGCAATCACAGCAGCCGAGGCTGAGTCACCATACTTTAACGCAGCACCAAAAGCAGCTAAACGCATCGCTTCATTGAGCGGTGTAATTTCTGCAATCAAAATAGAACTTGCAACCATTTTACCGGCAACATTGCTTGTCCAGTTTGTATACTGAACCGCCGGCTGAGCATATTCGCCAATTACTAAGTTGTCTTGAGGGTGTTCCATAATAGTAAGATTAGACGGATCTAACTGATGAGCGTAGCATTGTTTTGCCAGTCACTCGACTGGTATACGGCAACAACCATGGCGCAAATTGGAGTACCCGTACATATCCCGCCTGTCACTTCCATATGAATGGGGCTAAAGTCGATTCCACGGGTTTTCATAAGCGCGTTCAAGCTATCTTCAATATCGCGCCGCACAGCTGTTTCGCTTTCACCTTCGTGTTCAACGAACAAGCCCTTGTTTGTTTCGGGATCTTGCACCCAACCAATGCCAGCCCACGCTTCCACATTAGGCGTATCAACGCGGTGTTCAGCCATAACAACATACAGTCTGTCACCCCAACCGCCTGGCATGAGGCTAGGTGGAATAGCTGTTCCTGATTGCTGGATTGTTACTTTCGAATTAGGAGGGATTACTGAACTTAGGCACAGAATATTGTAGTTAGCGATACCGGTAATATTGAGCGCTGCATCGAATGCTGCAAGCGTTGTAGGACCGGTGCCGATTCCAGATGCTAGTTGTATATTCATTGGTTGATTTGACATAGTGTTATATTAGCATTATTGTTACAATTTGTCAATAAAGTTATACTCATCGATAAATTGAATTATCTGATCTTTGGGTTATCCAGTTTTTCGGAAACCTCGAGTTATAAAAAAGGCGTACAGACCTGTGTGATGTCTGTACGCCTTAGGCTCGTAATGTGCTGATAACTAGTGGCAATATAGCACGCTATGTGGTACAAAACAAGTACACGGAGTACACGGCATGAACAACGGACAACCAAAGCGTGTCCTTCTCGTGGAGGATGACGAACCTATTCGAGCATTATATTCCCTGAAGCTATCGCAGGAGGGATTTATCACGACGACGGCCAGCAATGGCCAGCTAGGGCTGCAAGCGGCGCAGCGCGATATGCCCGATTTGATACTTTTAGACCTGCGCATGCCCGTCATGAGCGGCGACGAGATGTTGGCCCATATGCGAGCGACGGATTGGGGCAGCAGCATACGCGTGATTATACTCACGAACATCAGCAAGAGTGAAGCGCCCCACGCGCTGCGGTTCCTGCATGTCGACCGCTATGTCACCAAAGTCCACCACACACCGTCACAGATTGTGGCCATTATTCGTGAAGTGCTCAGCTAGCAGCCGGGCGACGTATCGGTTACCAGCGCATAATGGCCCTGGTAAGCCGTTTGTTGCACTCCTTGAACCATATCGTATACAATACCCTTCATGACACAGTCTCACTACAAAATTGCGATTATCGAAGATGACCAGGCTATTTCACAGATGTACCGCTTCAAATTTGAGGCTGAGAATTTTACAGTTAACACCGCCGAAAATGGCAAGCTCGGCTTGGAACTGATCGAGAAGATGAAGCCGGACATTATTTTGCTCGATATTATGATGCCGGAAATGACAGGCGACGAAATGCTGATCAAGCTGCGCGAGCTACCATGGGGTAAAGACATCAAAGTCATCATCCTGACCAATAAGGGCGAGCAGGAAATTCCAGATTCTATCAAGACGCTCAATGTCAGCGCCGTGGTACTAAAATCGGACATGACACCACGCCAAGTCGCCGAACTGGTCAAAAAACAACTCGCCGCGGCATGAAGATAGCGATTCTTGGTTACGGACTACAGGGCCGCTCCGCATACGACTATTGGAAGTCGAACGACAACCAGATTACAGTGTGCGACATAAACCAGTCCCTTGAGCTGCCAGCAGACATCACGCCTCAGCTTGGTCCCAACCACCTGCACGAGCTCGACCAATATGATCTGATCGTCCGGTCGCCGATTGTACATCCGCACGATATTGTGGCGGCCAACTCACCTGAAATTTTGCGTAAGGTTACGACGGTTACGAATGAGTTTATGAATATCTGCCCGACGCGCAATATTATCGGCGTGACCGGTACCAAAGGCAAAGGCACCACCAGCACTATGATAGCCGACATGCTTGCGGCAGCCGGCAAAACGGTCCACCTGGGCGGCAACATCGGCACGCCACCGCTCGACCTGCTAAAGAATGGCATCCAGCCAGACGACTGGGTAGTATTAGAGCTGGCAAATTTTCAACTGATTGACCTAAAAGTATCGCCGATGATCGGTGTCTGCCTGATGGTCGTCCCGGAACACCTCAACTGGCATGCCGACATGGCGGAGTACGTGGCAGCCAAACAGCAGCTGTTCGTATGGCAAACGTTTGATGATATCGCGATTTATTATCATCGTAATGAATACTCGGTGACTATCGCCGGAGCCGGCAACGGCGCCAAGCTTCCCTACTTTGCGGCACCCGGCGCGGTCATCGACGAGGGCTGCATTAGTATCGGCGGGCAGATCATTTGCCATACTGATGAGCTGCAGCTACTGGGCGAGCATAATTGGCAAAACGCCTGTGCCGCCGTCACGGCTGCTTGGCAAATTACACACAGCGTTACGGCGCTTCGAAGCGTCCTGACAACGTTTACTGGGCTTGAGCACCGGCTGGAGCACGTCCGTGAACTGCACGGCGTCAACTATTATGATGATTCATTCGGCACGACTCCCGAGACTGCTATCGTTGCCATTCAGGCCTTTGCGCAGCCAAAAGTCATCATCCTGGGAGGTTCTGATAAAGCTGCCGATTACAGCGAGCTGGCAGCCATCGTCAAGAAATGTAATGTTCGCAAAGTAGTACTGATCGGCGATCAGGCCCCGCGCCTACAAGCAGCCTTAGAAGCTGCCACATTCACCGACTTTGTCGCTGGTGGTTCAAACATGGACGAGATTGTCCAGACTGCTCGCAGTGCCGCCCAACCAGGCGATGTTGTACTGCTGTCAACCGCTTGCGCCAGTTTTGATATGTTCAAAGATTACAAAGACCGCGGTGACAAATTTACATCGGCAGTCGAGAAACTATCTACCGGTTGAATTTAATATTCTAGTACGAATTTAGTAGCGTTTTGCCCTAGATCAGCGTCATTAAGGATGAGGCGTCCGACGCCATCTCCGACAAAATCAGGCGTTACGGCGCTTAGGACCTTCCGGCTATTCGCGGTGAGATCAGTTATATTCGCAGCGCCAGTCAGAGCGACCAATGTGAGAGCGCCGATGGCGAACGCTTGTCTCGGTGTCGGTAGATTTTCAAATATATCGTGGTTACCTGTTCGAGAAACTATCTTCATAGATAACATAGTACACTATTCTGCTGATTTGTCAATGCTTATGCTTTTCTGCATTGTCTCGCGAGCCGCCCGGATGACATTGTCGAACAGAGCGCAGATGGTCAATGGGCCGACACCGCCCTTGGTTGGTGTAATCGTCAGATCATCGCGTTCGTAGACCTCCGCAGCCAAGTCGCCGACAGTCTTGCCCTGCTCGCCGGCCACACCAGCGTCAACGACAACAGCACCGTGCTTGATCATGTCCGGTGTAATCAGTCCGGGCCTGCCGGTGGCTGTGATAATGACATCTGCGGCCAGGCAGCTGGCCTGGATATCTGGAGTTTTGCGGTCAACTACTTCGAGATCAATTCCAGAACTGTTTAGCATTCGCTCAAGCGGTTGGCCGACCAGCTTGCCTCTGCCGACGAGCACGACTTTTTTGCCCTTCAGGTCGATATTGTAGCCGGCCAGCAGCCATAGAATTGCCATCGGCGTCGCCGGATCGTAGATGATATCCTGCCCCAGTCCATCAACATCTTTAATCGGTAAGACAGCATTGACGATCTCGTCGGTTTGCGATGGATCTTCAAGCGGCAATTGCACGATGATGCCATGCACCGCCGGGTCGTTATTGAGCGCGGCAATGGTTGTTAGCGCTTCCGATTGCTGAATGCGGTGGATGTCGACGTCAATCAGAATGTCAGCACCGTATCTGGTTTTCATACGCATGTAGACATCGATGGCCGGGTGTTCAATCGTTACGACAATTGCAAGTTTCGGGAATATTTCGTGGGCTTGCCGCAGCGCCCGGACCTGCCGGGCTTGGCGCTCTTGAATAAAATCCGCTAGTTCGCGGCCATTTAACATCTTCATCACAACTATTGTAACAGATGCGGCCCCTTGCATGTGTGATAGCCCCGGACTTGCAATAACAGAGGTATTTTGCTAAAGTAGCACAGTTATCTATGGGCCAGTAGCTCAGCTGGTTAGAGCACCTGCCTCTTAAGCAGGGTGTCGAGGGTTCGAGTCCCTCCTGGCCCTCCAAGATTCGAAAACTTGTTCCAAAGCCGTTTCTTTATCCTTAGAAGCGGCTTTTTGGTTGGTTCTAGCCCAGAGGTAGCGTTTTTCAAGCTCCGGATATTGCTTACCGATAGGAATAAGCCATTCATTCGGTTCTACCGTAAGCAGTCTGTCTTTCAACACCAACTTGGTGCCAAGCGTTAAAAGTATATCCCGTTTTACCTTCAGGTCTTTGGTTTCCCGGAATCTGATTTGGGCATATGTAGCAAAATCAAATGCCTTCTCTGTAAGCTCCATCCATTCATCTGCCCTATCTTCGGTTGTACGCAGCAGCTCATCAACCCTAAGCCGCTCTAATTTGAGTCGGTTCTTTTGCTCCGCATACTCTTCATCATCAATCAAATCACGTGTCCGCATATCGATAAGTTTGTCTAATTGAGTCTGGATTTCTTGGCGGCGCTTTTGCTGGGCTGCATAGATTTGCGAGCGGCTTTTTATCTCCGTTTTGTTACTTCGGCGCAAGATTTTCAATGCTAGATCCCGAAACTCTGGCAGTATTGTGTACTTTCCTAGCTCGCTGTCTATCTGTTCCTCAAGCTCCTTGAGAGTTGTGTATTTATTCTGAGTACAAGGCCTTACGTCACTTTTCCTTGTGCAACGATAATAAACGTATGTAGTCAGGCGGCCGGTACTTTTCACCATCTTATCTTTGCATTCTCCTACAATAGAGCAGCCACACTCACCGCAGACCATGATACTGGCGTAAGCGAGGTCATCGCCTCTATCGCGTGGCTTGCCCTTATTGCCTAGTAGCTTCTGTACATAGTCGTACTCTTCCAGCGTTACCATCGGCCGCTGATTGCCAGGGTATACCTCGCCATTGTGGCTTATCAGACCCGCGTAGAAGACGTTGTTGAAGATTTTGTACATCATACTCGTCGTCAGTGGCTTGCCGCCAATCTTGGCCGACCTACGGGTCTTAAACTGCCATTCCTTGTTTGCTATGTCCCGAATCTCTGCGACAGAGTGTCTACCGGACGCCAGCATGACCCACATCTGCCTAATCATGTCGTACCGTTCTGGATCTATGTCTGTCTTGGTGACGAGCTTATTGTCCTTGGGTTTTATGAGCGGCTGGCCATCAGCATCCATTACCGGAACTTTGCGATATCCTTGGGGGACCTGTCCGGGACGTTCCTGCATCAATGCAACTTTCTGTTCCATGCCGCGCTTTACATCTCTTCCTTGCTTAGATGACTCATATTGCGATTGGCTCATTACCATCTGCAACATCATTATGCCTTCGGCCGAGTTATCGAAATTGAATGAACAAAACTTCAAATCTTTCATCTCACCGGTTCGAAGCATGTATGTTATCTCAGCGGCCTCAATCTCATTGCGGCTCATTCTGTTCGGATGCCAGCCGACTAGGCCGTCAGCTTCTCCGGCTTTGATTCGGTCTAATGCCTGCCGGAATAATGGCCGATTGCCTGGTTTGAATGCACTTCGGTTTTCTTCGATGAAATCCACAATATCCAAATCTGAGAAATGCTGAGCAATCTTTGATTTTTGTGCCGAGAGAGATAACATCTGTCGATCTTCTCGCTCTTCAGACTTGCGGATATAGGCTATGTACCGGTTGCGCTTGTTAATCATTAACTTTATTGTAGTCTTTATTTTTCTGGAGTTGCCATAACCAATTTTTCCACCCCGTATTCTTCATTCATTTGAGTGGAGCCAATGGTGCGTGGTCCAATGCGAAAGCTCAGATTTTCGACTGTACCGTCTCTTACAAGTTGTAGCAGCTCTGGAGTAAAGACTTGTTTAACAAAGCGTATAAGCTGCTCGGCCATATCAGTCTCATCTTCGTAATCAAGTATGTTCACCTGTTCACAGGCATAGCCCGATGATATATCGGCATCTACAGATACCCATGAAGCATTTTTTGGCTGGTCTGTATCAATCCTGTACTTCAATTTTCCTGCATAACTCATTACATTCTCTTCTAACAAATCATTAGTTTTATCAAAATCATTATTCACTTCCATCTCCTTGTATAGTTATCCAATAACGGTAATCAATATTTGATATCTTTAGGACTAGCTTGATAACTAACCTAATAGATATATCTATATAGATATCAGTTATCTATATAGATGGTCATGGCGGAAAGATATCGTCTACATTAAGCTCGGTATCCTCGATGATTTCCATTTCATTCAAATATCGGTCATAAGCCCGCAGCACTTCGTCTTCTATCAGTTGCTTAAGCAGGCTAGTACCTGGGAATTCCAACGGCGCAATCCAACGGTTATAAATAGGAAATTTTGGCATCTGCACCCATGGCTTGCCTTGCTCGGCGTACTTCGACGAACGTCTCACAGTTATGCTTGTAATGTATAAGTCTAAATCGGGTATATGGATTTTGACGTAGTAAACGCCCTTATCACTGCGTTTATATACGCTCCCGTGTATTTTAGATAAATCGACTCGTATTATTTGTCCGTCCATTTTCATCTCCATTTACATATGCGCTCTTCTTAATTGGTCGGTATACAAGCTCCATCTGTCTTACGAGCAGAGTCAGTTTCTTGAAGGCATCCTTCCTATCTATTGGCCTGCCGAACTGCTTTTCGTACAAACCCTGGAATTCGGCCACATCCGCATCCGTAATCATAACTAGATCCCAGCATGAAGCCTGCCTTTCACAAGCTTGGCATTGGTTAATATCGTCCTTGGATTCAGGGTGAGCCTGTCCTGGAAAAATGCCTCGGCGTCATGCCTGATATGGCTGGCATGCTCAAATTGAAATAAGGCACGCGCGGGATTACTTTTATCAACATAGATAAGCCGATACCCTAATGCTGAAAGGGTTACGGCGAGTTGATAATCTGATGTGTCGAATGTATTCATTTGCAGCCTCATTTCCGCCATTTCACCAGCAGTTCATGCTAGAAGCGGACTCAATGCTGCCCATACTAACCACCAGTTTCTGAAGTGTAAAAGTTTATTAGACAACAATCTTGACAAAGCTCGTAAACTCTTGATAACTCTTGGATATTGTTGTCGCGCTAATATTTAGGGCTTGGAATTGATATTATCGGTCGTTCAGTCGTTTTTACACCTTAAACCAACATGAAAAACGGACGTAGAAGTACAGCTACTACTTAGGGAGGCGTTAACGGAGACGACTTAGGCGCAATGATGTTAAAAGCACTTCAATCGACTTGTTTTTGCTACTAATTCAATTGGTATGACTGGCAGGAGGCTAGGAAACGTTTTGCAACCTAAAGCACGCCGGTGAATATACGGTCATGTATCGGATACTGTGCTTCGTGGAGTACCTCATCGTTATAAACCTGGAGCATCGCTAAGTTCTTATGGCGAGTAAACTGCATCACCCTGAACAAGTCTCCCCGATAAGCCTTAACAAGCTGCGTGCAGTAGTAATGCCTAAAGCCATGAACGGTCCGGTCTATCTCCAGCCTTTCCAATACAGTCATGACTATGCGCCGTAGCCCTCTAGTGGTTAAGGGCATGCCGTAAGAACTGTTACTGGTGCTAAAGAACAGTGGACCGCTCGCGACGGCATATTCAGCGCAATACAGCCGAAGGATTTCAATAACCGCTTCATGCAAGTGCACAGGCTGCTTATCATGCTGTCCCTTTCCTTGAACCATAGCCCTAGAGTTGTTGAAATCAATATCCTCATACCGAAGCCTGCATATTTCGATTTGGCGGAAGCCCTGGTAAGACAACAAAAGCAGCAGCGCATATGTGCGAATACGTCGGCTTGTAAGCGGTTGCCCATCATGGAACCAGTCCCTAATCTTTTTGATGTCGCGGCTATCTAATCCATTGGTCTTGTGGAGACCACTTTGCTTGAAGTTCTTTACCCCTACCGTGATGTCACGATCCAACATGCCCCTCCGGTAAGCTTCTCTCAGAATCAGTCGTGCAACGGTTAGACGTTTGTTTTTGGTAGAAACACTCGTGGAGTTATCAGTGGCAAGAAGCCGTTTATAGTCGAGCAACGAGTTAATATTCACTCCCTGCATCTGAAGAAGATGCATGAATTCAATTGAGCGTGCCTGATATTCAAGCTGGGTTTCAAAGCTAATGTCGGCCTTACTGAATACTTGCCCGAGAAACCGCTCCAAGAGCGAATATTCAACCAAGCTGGTCTGCAACATCGATGAGTTCGGCTTTATGCGCTTCACGTTATTCACCGCTGGCTTCCAGTACCGGTAATTGCGACTCTGAATCATCCTGTCCCAGTAGCTCCTTATACTCCTCCCAGTATACAAAGAACTCCTCATCCGGATACTCGTCCGGGTCAAGCCTACCGTACCTGTCCCATAGATACTTAGTCTTTTGCCTGCCAGCGTCCGTACCGCTGAATCTGTCGTCATACGCTCGGCCCTGTTTTTTAGCAATAGCACCTTTGGCTGTATGTAAATCTAGCGCAAAACTTGGTATGACCTTGGGGCATTTCTTCAAAGTGCCTACCGCTTTACTCCAAAGGTAATCAACTTCCACGCCGAGTGGCTCCTCCCACCACTTGGTAGCTCTGGCCATTCTGGCGACTAGAAAGAATATATGGTCTGTTTCATTCACTTTGCCCGCCATCTGATATACGGCGTATGCTCGCATTACGATAGCTTCGTCGAAGATGTCTTCTGCCGCCATGATCCACAGCTGCTTCGTTACAATCTTCTGGCCTGACGGGCTTCCCGTCAAAATCACATTCGCCCAATAGATAGCATCCTCGACCATGCCTAGTTTGATACACTTCCGAAGTGCCGACACTACTTCATAATAATCGTACTGATTTAGCTTGGGTTGTGCATATGACATAGTGGGATTCGCCTCTGTTACTATAAGCGTATTCTGCTTGCACCATGCTCCAAGTCAAGTGTTATTTGTTATGATTATGGCAATGGAAGCAAACATAGAAACAGAGCTGACAAAACACTACTGGCTATATGCATTAAAACTTGAGGATGACAAATACTATGTCGGCATAACAACCAAAGCTGACCCTGGTTCAAGGATAAAAATGCATGGTGGCTTTTACGGTGCTAAATGGACTCATAAACACAAGCCAGTTGAAACGCTTGAGACAAGAGAACTTGGTTTCGTTACTGAAACTGAAGCGGCTAGGCAGGAGCAAGTACTTACACTTGACTACATGAAGCGGTATGGCTACAAAAACGTCCGTGGCGGCACGCTAAGTTATAGCGGCAATTATACGAAACTTGGGGACCGTTATTTTACTGAGGAGCAATGGTACGCGTTCCGAGCGGTCAGTATTTTAACTTTCTTGATGCTGCTCACACTTATTGCCATCTTATTTCAGAAGTTCAGTGACTGACAACCATAACCGTTAACGAGCCTTTCGTGGCATAATAAGACTAATATGCAATATGACCTACCTGACCCAGATTCCGAAGAGCTTCTCGAATTAGTGCACAATACATCAGAACGAGGCATTTACAGGGCTTTATACGAGAATCGTGACCGGTCTCTGACGATGGCGCAAATCCGTTCAGAAATGGGCCTACAATCTGGCGAACAGGAACAGCTAGGACGACGGCTTAGGAGCCTGTATGCCAACTTTGAAATTGAAGGTAGTAGAAATGGGAATGATTACCAATATAAACTCGTAGCAAGACGTGAAATCGCCCTCAACACAGAATCCATCAGTAATAGGGTCAGGGCGGAAGTTCTCCAAGACCAGCGGTGTGTGCAGTGTGGTAAAACACCTAGCGAAGACCATGTGCGGTTGCATGTCGACCACAAGATCCCACAGGCATGGGGCGGTACAAACGACATAGAAAATCTTCAAGCTTTATGCTCCGACTGCAATGAGGGTAAGAAAAATTTGTATGCCACCTATGATGAGTTCGCAGACAAGATTAAGTTGGCTGCAAACTATGACGAAGTCCACCAGCGGATTGGCGAATTATTGAAGGCTTTCAATGGCAAGCCAGTGCCAGCTGAACTCGTCGAAATTGTGGCAAAGTCAAAGCAGTATCAAGACGACTGGCAAAAACGCATGCGTGAGCTTCGAGAACTTGGCTGGGAGTATTCATTCACTAAGAAACGTGAGGGCGACCGAGTACGGTCTTCGTTCATACTGGAAAAATGGAATCCCTGGCCGGAAGGCAGTATCCGTGCAGCTATAAGGCAGCAGGAGCTTCGGAAGAAACAAGCCCAGCCGGAATCTGACTAGCGTCTTCATCCTCATCATCAGTAGTCGTAACAGTCGTTTGAATAGGAACCATCAGCAATGCATTACTAATTGCGGTACCGACTTGAGCTGCGACTGGCGGCGGAAAGGCATTACCGACTTGCTTGTAGGCGCTGGTCTTGCGCCCTGCTAGCTTCCAATTTTTAGGGAAGCCTTGCACTATGGCCGTCATTTGAACCGTTAGTCGTGGCATGCCTTCGAAATCCTCATGAGGAGCCTCGTCTGCTACACCCTTGCCGTCAACACCCAATTTTGCCCATGCAGCCTTCGCTCGTGTCGGGCCTAAATCAGCTCCGCCATGCTTCTTGGATCCTCCTACTAATGTAGGAGCAACCTTGTTAGCCGTCATTTTCCATTCGTCGGCAAGTTTCCAGCCGTTACTAGCCATTTCTTCATACAGCGCTTCACCTACAGTAACTTGATCTTCTATGGGGCGTGCATCCGGCCATTTAAAGTATTCCCAGTATTCAGGACGTAAAGCAACTAGTATGGAACGCGGCCTCAACTGTGGAACGCCATGACTAGCAGCCTGGATTAGTTTCCATTCAGCCTTATATCCCAGTTCTTTAAGTCTGGCTAATATTTTTTCCCGGTAATCTTCAAACTTGGGGTCTAGCAATCCACGAACATTTTCCAATAATACAGCCTTAGGCTTTGTGTCCTCTACGAGCTTCAGTGCGGCAGGAAACAAGTCACGCTCATCTAAGTGGCCAAGCTGTTTGCCAGCATGGGAGAACGGAGGGCAAGGCACGCCACCAGCTACTAAATCGACACCTGCGTAAGGTTTGCCGTCAAATTTGTTAAGGTCTTCCTCGATGACATTCCACTCAGGTCGGTTCAATTTAAGGGTCTCGCAGCAGCGAGCATCATATTCAACTAGGGCAACATGGTCGAAGCCAGCCATCTCTAATCCTAGAGCCTGCCCACCGGCTCCCGCACACACTTCAATAGATGTCAGTTTCTTCTGCTTTTTCCCCATAATTCTTACCCTTTCGTACTATCTACTATACCAATAAATGACTAGCTATAAAATGGCGGCGCAAATAAAATCAAGTGTATGGCCGACATGTATACCCCAGAAAAACGTAGCGACATTATGTCCCGCATCCGTTCAAAAGAAACGAAGGCCGAGAAAACGGTATTCCGATATCTACGGGAGCAAAAAATATATTTCCAGAAGCATTACACCAGAGCACCCGGCAAGCCTGATATCGCTCTGCCTCGTAAGAAGCTTGCCGTGTTCATAGACGGAGACTTCTGGCATGGCCGCACATTCGACAAAGTTGTCTTGAATCATGCGCCGGACAGTTACTGGGTCACGAAGATTACTCGCAACATGGAGCGTGACTATCAGCAGCGTGCTTCATTAGAGGCGGCAGGATGGAAGGTGCTGGCGGTATGGGATAGTGACTTGAATCGCAAGCGCACACAAACTCAGGAATTGGAACGAATCGCTGATTTTCTTACAAGTTAGACTCCTGATTACCCCTTAAACTTCCACGCTTACGCCGACTTCAACATCAATCATCTGAGATATTTCCTGATATATGTCAGTAGCCTCATCATGCACCATATCTTCGATAGTAATCGCAACGCTATATGACTGAATTAGGCTTGCGTCAACCTGGTCATTTAACGCCTCCGCCGTTACTTCAAGCTGCCAAAATACACCCATGTGCTCCCTTGTATTTTTTTCGACTGTCGGATAGCTTTTAACATTTGCTTTTTTGGCAGCCCCATCAAGATAGCTTTGAGTCGTGCCATTATCAACGGGCTGGTCATCACTCCTGACAATCTTCGCAGATATTAAGATTGGATTGTACAGTCCAGGCGCAACTGGATTAACAAGAGGGTTATATACCAGCGTCTTACGCAATCGCAGCCTTTTGCGCGATGAACCCGCCAATGCGGCCGGAATGGGTATCTTAACCCGTTTGCGACTATTCACCTTTATCGTGTCCTCAATGATAATCGTGGTCGATGTGCTCAGTGAGTTCAGCGTACGGTCAAGGTCTGGAAGGCCATGACCGGTTAAAGCTTTAAGCATATTTTCGTCACTAATCTGGGCTGATGCCAGCGGCTGCGCGAAGTGTATCAGCAGGGCTTTTAATGAGTTTGCGGTGTACGCCGGGTACTTTTTGGAAAGCACGGCTAGATCGTGAGCCACCAGTGGTGTAGCGAAGCTAGTCCCAGGGCCACGGATGAGCCCACCGTCTGGGTGCGCCATATAAGGACCGTCATCCTCAGATGAGAAGTTTGTGTCAAAGTTAGAATCATAATGCATCAAGTCAGGCTTGACGAGATGATAGCCCTTTGTCTTCAAGAATCCTCGACGAGTAATAGGCGTTGGTTCCTTCGGGCCAGCTAATGAGTTGGGACTAGACCTGTACGCAATCGAGCCAACGGAAATTGGATTAAGCCCATCGGCCGGTGGCAATACGCAGGTTATCGGGTGATTGAAATAGTTTGGGTAGCCCATGTCCAAAACTTGGTCAATCACGGGCTGAGGCCAGCCAGTAAACAGATTTCCTGCCGATACTACGAAGATGCAATTATGCTTTACGGACAGTTCATCAAATAGTACAGTGAGCCGATGAATTTTCCGACGGTCATAAAATCCATAATTATTGACTGAGAAATTGGCTATAAGAACTCTATCGGGAGCAGTGTTTTTTTGAACTGCATCAATTATTGCCTGCTCGTTTAGTAGCCTCTTCCCATTTACGAGTGGAAAGACATTGATTGGTCTAACCTTATTGTCCATTACTAGCCGGCCACTCGAATTGAGCTTTGTGCCATGAACTACAAGGCTGGCGACCTGGTTGCCGTGCGTTTCGCCGCCGGTTACATACTCATCGCCAACCTGATCCATGCACGCAGGGGCTAACAACTCATGGTCGGTATTCACTGGGTAGTCGAGTATCAGCACGGGGTTGCTACCCTCAGTCTCATCGACCAGCTCATAGCTTCCGTCCATGGCTTTTTGAGTACCGCTGCTCAGTATGACCTCGATTGGCTTTTCGATGCCAATAATTCCCGAATACGAAGCCACTACTTCTTCTAATTTGTCCTTGTCGATGTGCACCCTACAATAGTGAACCAGCTCAGTATTAACCTCACTAATGAAGCTGTCGCCGAGCCAGTCCTGCATATCCTCGAACTTCCTGGCACTTGTAGCTCGGTCATCACCAAAAACTATATCGATATATTCTTCATCTTGCTGAGCTTCAAGCTTGGCGAGCAGTTCGGGGTCAGTAACTTCCTTTACATCAAGCGGCACCAGCTCCTCGATAAGCCCAAACTTGGACCTACCCTCGTCTGTCTGTATATAATTATCGAGATCCAAGCTCAATTGTTCGTAGTTAGACCTCGCCTGTCGTGGCAACCGACGATTACTGACCTTACCAAGCACAACCTCGTTGGTATGCTCCTGACCCTCTGGAGTGTCATCGTATTTTGCATACACTGCAACACCATAGCGCTTAATAAGACCTTTATTCGCCGCACCTTGGAATCGTAGCTTAATATCCACTACTTCCTTGTCTGAATCGAGCCTCTTCTGTGGCAAAACGGCTTCTTCGTACCGCTTCAATTTGTTAACTTCGCTTGCAAGCCGGTGTTTATAGGCAGCCTGGTCAGGAAAGCCAGGTAACGGTTGGCCGAATGGCGTCGGAGCGGTCGGCGTGTGTGTCGCAGGCGTACCGATTAAAGAATTAGGAAGTCGTATATGGTCGTATTTACTTGGCATAATTTATAAGTGAGTTACGATGGATACCCAAGAAGTCTGCGACGTCTGACTTTGTCACATTGCTAGTTAGATACGTCATCAATTTTTTAAGCATTTCGGGATTAGTATCATGAATCTTCTTGATAATGTCAGCCGTTAGTATCCCATCAGTCGTCGCCGCTTCAAGTATGTCGGAAATGTCCCCAAGATTTTTTTTATTGATGTGAATGCTGATTTGAGCAGATTCGAAAACGCCCTTTATGGCATCGACTGTCCTAAGATTGGCCGCAAAAAGCAAATCAACAAGCAGGGTTTTCTCCACCGGCTTAACTTGTAATTGTTCCTTGAAAACTTCCTCGAGCAAAAAGTCCACATAGTCCTTTATATCTTTTTTGGTAAGTTCTGGGATATTCAGCTTAATGGGAAATCTTCTTAGAATTGCAGGGTCAATCGTGTCAACAAGATTGGTCGCTACAATCACTATTCGGTCGCTCGATACTACGTCAAGGGTCTGTATCAGCGAGTTCACGATCCTTTTCAATTCACCAACGTCATTAGTGTCCGAGCGGCTTTTAGCGAAAGCATCGAATTCATCGATGAAGATTATCGAATTGCCCTTATCTTCAAAAATGTTCGCCATATTTTTGAGCGTCTCACCAAACTTGAAAGATATAACGTCTGATACTTTCACATATTCCAGTTTCCTATTGAGTCGCTGTGCAATGTAGAATCCGACCGTAGTCTTGCCAGTGCCAGGAGGTCCATACAAGAGAATTTTATTGAATTTACCCTTTAAAGAAGCGGGCATTGTCGGATCTTCACACAAATTAACGAGCTTGTCCAACCGTTTTTGCATTACCTTATTGAACCAAAGATTCTCTTGAGAAGCGCTGTTCTGTCGGGTGTATCCCGAGGCCATTACCACCTGGTTTTCTTGAGATTCGATAATCTCCACTAAGCCGTGATAAAGGCTGATTTTCTTCTTGTTGGCGCTGTCAGCTGCCAAAAATTTAAGGTAGTCAAGTAGGGCGACCTTGTCTCCCGACAAACCCAGCTTTGCCAAATTGATTACAGATTCAGTATTCATAGTCCGCCCTTCTTTTGCACAATTTTAGTATAACTCTTAATATTTGTGCAGTAAAGAATCATAACCGATATTTTTATCACTTAGGCATTAGGAGCTCACCATACCGCCATAATTCATTGCCGCCATGCTAGCTGGCGGATTTTCGGTAAGTTTAGTCCTGATAACCTCCACGATGGCCCTCCAATAAGGTTATGCTTAGAACGGAGTCAATACTTCTCTGTTTTAAGATTCTAACATGAGTTTAAAATGATTCAGTAAGCGTACCGCTGTCTTACGTACATCTGAGCGATTATCATAGGTTTGATTTTCGTCCACTACACTGTCTACTACGGCTCTGGCACAGTCGTAAGGGTTGGCCGTAGAGTTATCAATTAGCGAAACATCATTCTGGCCTAAAGCCCATTCTATATTGCTAATTCCTTCTTGTAGTCGTTTTTTAATATTATCTTCATCGCCAATTATAAGACGTTCCTGAACTCTTTCTTTCCAAACCCCAGGCTCTACAGCTAGACAAATTTTAGCCAAGCTTTTAAATGGTAAGTCTTCAAGTTGCGGTATTGAACCCGGTAAGGCTTCAAGCAGACAATACCTGGTCGCATATTGATCGGCATGAGAACCATACACATCACCTGTAGTGGGATGTACGACATATTGCACTATCTGGCCTTCTTTGATCTCAGTTGCTATCTTACGAAGGGCATCAGTTGAGTTTCCTCTGAAATCATAGGCATCCTCACCTTCGGTTGGTCTTATGCTGCGTGTCGTAAAACAGCGCACACGACTAAAATCAGTGTCGATATCACATATAGTCTTTGAAATTGTTGATTTACCAACCGCAAACGGCGCAACCATAGCTACCAGACCTACTCGTCCAATCTGATCCACTATTTCTGAAGCTGGCTGATAGATTGATTCTTCTCGGAGAATCCCTTGCAAAGCTTCTGTAGCATTCATGAGAGTAGAGTACGAATATTATTTATAACAGTCCCGTATAATCTACTATATTCTGCTTTGCTCATATGTGAATGGCTCCTCTCTTTCCAGCTTTTCTAACAAATTTATAGCCAACGTCTGCGTAGAGAGAAACATCGAGGTATTATCACGTATTTCTTGTAAGTTAAACCAGCCTATATCATTTGATTCTTCTACTCGATGCATTATGGAATCATCATCAACTACACCAACATAACAACAGTCGAGATGATAATGCTCGGCCTCGTCTTTTCGGGCCGGGATAAGCTGCTCAAAGAAAAATTCTGGTGGTAATAGCCACGTGGAGTCAGTACCAGGTACTTCACGATTAATGAAAGAAATGAGTTTAGGAGTAGTTTGCGTCTCCTCAAACGTTTCTCTGAGCACTGCCTCTACGGGATTTTCATAGTCTTCGACGTGCCCTCCTGGAATCATCCATCTATCAAACTTCTTATGATGAACAAATAGTATTTTCCAGCCCTTACTAGACTTGTTCATCACGAACATACTCGCCGTATAGTGTTTGGTTCTTTGATCGCTATTCATGTTCATACTCCTTGTTTTATTAAACCCTCGTTGAATGTATCAGCTATATAGCTTAAATCATCTTCGCTCAGTCCTTCATGGGTTGGCAACGTAATTATAGAACTAATAAGCCTTTCAGCTACCTCACATTTTACTTTAAACTCATTAAATAAGGGCATCTCGTAAAGCGGTTTATAATTATATGCATAGGTATCAGAAACAATACTGTGTAAATTTAAATAATCAGCCAATGCACTTACATTAATAATGGAATCATCCAAGACTACTGCCAATGAATAGTAGTTACTTATTCCGGCGACCTTTACTTCGTACGATAGGCTAGGCAATTTAATCATTTTGATGATTCTTTGAGCATTGCTGGTTCTAGTTTCAATTTTGTCGTCCAGCTTACTAAGCTGAGTTATCCCTAATGCTCCATTTATCCCACACAAACGGTAATTGAGTCCAAACTCAACACCATATTCATACGATGTACCTACACCAAATGATCGGTAGCCAACCAGCGCTCTGCGCATATCCTCGTCGTCGGTTAAAATAAATCCCCCCTCTCCAGTCGTAATCATTTTGCGTTCATGCGTACTGAAGATCGATATGTGGCCGCTAGAACCCATAATCTTTCCATCCGCAAGCTTACTCCCGTGACAGTGCGATAAATCTTCAATTAATGTAATACCCCTTGCCTGGCAAAAATCTTTTAGCTCGTTACTATTATTTGGATACCCCCACATGGGTACATTCAATAAAACTTTGGTTAAATGAGTTATCTTTTTGCTTATGTCGTCGATTGATATGTCGAAATTCTCAATTGATTTAAGGTCCACGAATACCGGCTTTGCACCGAGACTCAGTATGGGCAAAATAGACATTATAGGGGCTGTAGGAGGAAGCATTACCTCGTCCCCATTCCTTACACCTGCTACATATAGCGCCATCACAATCGCTGATGTGCCATTTGAACAGGTAATTGCGTATTGTGTTCCAAAGTAGTCAGCGAGTCGACGTTCATATTCATCAATAAATGAACTCTTGCCAGAAATAACATCACTTTTAAGGGATTTACATACATATGCAATGTCTTCATCAGTGATATTCACGAAGCAGTTTCGCAGTATATTCATTTTTTATACTTCCCGTTTAATTCAGTTGATAGATATGAAATGATCTCATATGTTGGCACCATACTCTCTAGACTATTTTTAAAACTCAAACCACGACGTACGTCGCGAAAGAAATTGTCCAGCTCGTTTGAGAATCCTGCATTTTTGGCGGAGGAAGATAGTGGAGAATTATTGAAATTCAAAGACGGCGCTTTACCAAAAATAATTCTTTCTTTCTACTTCGGCAACAATCTTCATCTGATTTATATTGTCAACGGAGGCAACAAGACCGTTCGAACCGTAAATTTCTACCCGGTGTTCAAAATACGGATAATATGTGCTGCACTTCAAAATGCCAATGGTGCCGCTAGTAAAGTCAAGAATTACATCAACAAAAAGAGGGCTGTCGTGCATGGACGAACGAAACGATACATCTCTGACCTTTCCTCCGATCTCTAACATTTGGTGCAATGGGTGAATAAGTTGAGCTAAGAGAAAAGAATCTGCTATGCTTTCGTATCCCCAAAGTGGTTCACGAGGCTTGCTAGAATGGTGGTTAATCTCGATCCTAGTTATATCACCAAAATACGCTGTATCCCGGATGATTTTGGTTAGCGCACCTGACATCTCTGTAAAGCCGAAATTCATACCGACACCCGTCATTGCGGAGCGATATTTTTTGTTCAAATCAATCAATTCCGTTAACTGCTCGATATTCTCTACCGGTGGCTTCTCCACAAATACATGCTTGCCTTTTTCTATTGCTTTCTTGGCAACCAAGTAATGCACATTTGGGTGACTTGCGACTATTATAGCTTCGATGCTGGGGTCGTTAACTAAATCTACGTAGTTCGTATAGGTATTTTCAACGTTATATCTGCGGGACGCTGTTTTCAATTCTTTAGTATCGATGTCACATATTGCCATAAGATTTGCAAATGAGGAGGTTAGAACTGCTGGGATTAAGTTATCGTTACTTTGTTGACCGATACCAACCACACCAACTTTGACTAACTGCTTGTTCATATCTTAGATAGTATATAAATTAACATTGTTTAGTTATAGCCAATTTCATTTTATTATCGGTAGCTACTAATCTAGTTGCAATAACGTCTACGATGGCCCTCCAAGCATAAACATTATGAGATCTCTGTATATCAGAGGTCTTTTTGTTATAATTCGTAAATGATCGATATCACGTTTATAACTGGCAATCAAAATAAAGCTGATTACCTAGCAAGATATTTGGAACTCCCCGTCAAACATCACAAGATGGATCTGGACGAAATCCAGAGCTTAGACTTGCGCACCATCGTGAAGCACAAGCTATTACAGGCCTATGATGAAGTGAAGCAGCCAGTTCTCGTCGAAGATGTCTCTCTTGAATTTGAAGCATTAGGCAGGCTGCCTGGTACATTCATAAGATTCTATGTCGACGAAGTACCCTTCGAAACTATTTGTAGAACTTTGGATGGACTCAGTCGTAATGCCACGGCTAAAAGCATCTACGGCTACTACGACGGCACAAGTATGGAATTCTTTGAGAGCGGCATGAAGGGCGTTATCGCAGACCATCCACGAGGCGAGAATGGCTGGGGCTGGGATAAGATATTCATACCTGTCGGCTACACGCAGACGAGAGCTGAACTGGATGAGGAAGAAGATAAGAAAACTTATATGATAATTAAGCCTTTTGATAAATTGAAGGCTTTTCTTGAAAGCAAATAGTTCCAATAGCGTCTACAATGGCCCTCCATACCGGTTATGTTTAAACTCCTCTTTTTGAGGAGTTTTTTTATTTTTCTAATTGACTTTTTGTTATGTTAACGCAATAATTCGTTATGTGATGATACACAACAGAATCGCATTGTTACGAACTGCAATGGGCATGTCTCGTCAGGAACTCGCCAAGTTAATAGACGTTAACTACCAAACAGTAGGATTTATAGAACGCGGCGACTATTCACCGAGCCTTGAGTTAGCTTTCAAGATTGCTAAGGCTTTTGATACAGATATTACAACCGTTTTCTCAGACAAACCTTTCGAGCCGCTATTCACTAAAAAGGAGAATGATAATGGTTAAATTAACTGCCCCGATACATGAAGTATTTCCTCCAAACGGAAAGCTCGCAAAAACATTAACTATCATGTACATTTTGTCGCTAATCGTAGGAATCGCTGCAATAATTCAGTCCTACAACTATGTTTTCTTCAATGAGAGAGCAATCGCTTTACAAAATACAGGGCGTTTTATGGGGTTACTACAAATCGTACTTCTTCCCCTGATATCTGGCATACAAAATGATACATATCGCGCTATACGATTAAAAAAGAAGCAATTAGACGAGCGACAAATCCAAGTCAGACGAAGGATATTAGAAAAAAGCTACGCTTTTATGACAGTCGTGAGCATTGCCTCACTTTACATTGTGGTTTCGAGTAAGGATTGGGTAATACAAATGCAGCTACGCCCCTTCGGCAATGACATGCTTTGGTTGCCTTTTTACGTTTCTCTTCTATTCTTCGCCCTGCCCCCTATTTTTGCCGCCTGGCAAAAAGACAGCTAAGTATCCATTGAAATTTGGATTTTGGTTGCGATAACGTCTACGATGGCCCTCCAAGCATAAGCACTATAAGATACGCCTAAACTGACTTTTCTGGTATTCTATTTACATGAAATTAACCAAAAAAGGTTTGTTAATTGCTTATGCGATTATATTCATGGCTGCGATTATCACGGGAATTGTATTTTATAATGCTGCTATAGGTGACGACAGTACCAATATTTTTAGTGTCATTTTCGGATGGCAGTGGCTTTACCTTGCTATTTTTAGTTTTATTATTCTATTGGGGGCAGCCCTCAGCAAACGCAAGAACTCATATACTATACCTGGAGTCATCTTAATTTCGCTTACGATAGTTTTTCTACCAGCCCGCTTAGTGGAATCAAGCCATTTGTACGTCACTGGCGGAGCAGGCCCTTCCGGGCCTCACTTTGCTTGTTTAACGTGGAAAAACTCAGCGATAAATCTTCGTAGCGGAGCCTATGGAGATAATTTAGGCTTATGTACCCTTATGTCCATTCCTAGTTATAACAAATTTCTTATCGATAGAAGTATTGATGCCGATAGTACGTATGCAACAGCAACAGCTTCGTATTACACTATGCTAGCAATAAATCAGATGATTATTCTGGTTGGCGGATGGTTTTCCTATCGTACTTTGTCAAAATCAGCTGGATCTTAAATCATAAGTTTAGCTCAAATAGCGTCTACGATGGCCCTCCATTTCGGTTATGATTAAACGTCACACGGGAGGTTTTCTACAATTATTTTAAGTGTGAACGTGCAGGTCGCTATCAACTGAGCCGTTAATCTAATTGCAATAGTCACCAGACTATCTCTGCGGTATTATGTACAGATGGTAAACATTGACGAAAACTGGCTAAGCGAGCTTGGAGTAATGGCATCTAGCGAGAAGGAAACCGAAGCTTTGCTGGACATCATTGAAGAAGAGCTTGAAATTAGAGTCGGAACGAAAGTCATAAACAGCATGAACAAAACCCAGCTGGAAGAATTTGAGAAGCTTGACGACGACAAACGCGAAAGCTTTATTGACAAGGTCTTTCCAAATTACGATGAGGTTGTCGTACAAGAATACAATTTCATCGGTTACCAGATCACGAAGTCAAAAGACAAAACCGAACTTATTAAGAGTTGGGCTGCGTAATCGTCGTCAACTGATATTTTTCATAATTTTATGCACTAAGGTCTGCGATGACGCTTTAAGCATAGACCTTTTGAACTGACATAATCATGAACTACTGATTTATGATACGCATAAATTTATGATACGTTAGGCCTATGGCAAGCATACGCATAAAAGGCAAAACTTCTGTCAGTCCGGAACAGTTCATAGCCTCTCTGACTGACTTTGGGCCAAATAGGGAAAAGGTTTGGGGAAATAGTCAGTCAAGATTTATGGTTGTACATGACCGAGGAACCACATGGACCGAGGTAACAGAAGGCTCGAACTTTTTAGGGGGCATGTGGGAACGGGTGCATTACAACTGGTCGGAACCAAATACCATAGTTTTGCGTACTATCACTAGTAATGTCTGGAATGACAAAAGCGGCTGGCAGTACCAGCTGAATGAGGCGCCAGATGGCTCTGGCACTATGATCGAGTATACGATTACGCGTTTTGCGAAGAACAGAAAAGGACGCTGTATACTCATCCTGATGCGGATTATTGGTAAGCCTTTACTTACCCGAAACTTCCGTCAGACATTGAGGGCCATTGAAAAAAGTGTTACTTATTAAAAAATCACGACCACATCACATCTTTGCAGCAGGTCAGATCACATTAGGCATCTGTTTGTTACTATGCCTAATATTGGTGCCTCGTTATTTCTTTTCCTTGAACCAGGGTGGGATAAGTAATTACGGCACTGAACCACAAACGAAGTGGCTATACGCCGCCGGTTTCAGTGGCGCCACGATCGGTACTATGCTAGCGGCCATAGTACTGCCGAAAGCCACAAAGCGACGATTGCAATTACGGTTTATTCTATTAATTCTGAGCGCCCTCTATCTGGTAGTCATGGTCAGTACTTTTTCCTATAAGCTCAGCCCGTCATTCCAGCAATTTCATGAATTATCTGCACTTGTTCTGTTTATTAGCATGCTTCTAACCTCTCTCTGGTTGAGGTTTATTGCAGTAAAAAACAGCTACATAAATCGGTTATTCATATTTTTATGCATATGCATGGCCCTTGGTGTCCTCAATTACCTTGAAGTGTTACATATATTGTTCGTCATTGAAGTGGTAACTGGTGTAATATTTGCCTTGCAGCTGACACATTGGTTGCAAACTTCAGCAGCACGCTGATGTTGTAGTAGCTTGCATTTGTTCCGATAACATCTATGATGGATCTCCAATCCGGTGAGTCTTTGATTAAGTTAGCACATACACGGCAAAAACCTCCTCCTACCCACTTGCGGTTTCTTTTTATGTCGAACCTACCATAGTTGAGACGGTATAAAATGACAATAATACGACTTGCAACTGGTTGCTTTTATAAATATTTTATTATATTATATCGTGCATTATGAGTAATGAAGCGATGAAAATATCCGATGGATCAATACTTTTGTCGCCGGGTCGTCGTATGTGCGCTTATGACGACAGCAATCGTTATCTTGATGCTATGGAATTACACTTCGAAGAAATAAAGGAACATGGCTTTAATTCTGTACTACTCTGTATTACAGAGGCGGATTTGGCTCAGCGAACTGCAATGTATCCAAACAGATCACATATCTCTAAAATGTTCGAGCTTGCGCATGACCACGGTTTATACCCTGGCATAGACCCTTGGAAGCTCGGCAATATATTCGGTGGCGAGGCGATGAGCGGACTCGGTACTCAGACACTGCATAAAAACGGCCGAATAAAGGAAGTTGGTATCGCAGACCCACATCGGCAAGAAACAGTAGACCTAATGGAACTGTTCCTCGACACGGCAGCAATAGCCAATACAAAATATGTGTTTTTCGACGAACCAAATTTCGGTCCTGAAAGCACTGCCGCAGAAATAGAGTTCATAGATAGATGGACGGAGTATGCCCATAGCTTGGGTATAGCCACTTCAGTCTGTCTCACGTCCGGTAGAAAATTACATGCACTCGCCGAAAAAGTCGTAGCTCTTACTCACGTTGACGAGATAGCAACCGATCCGATATATAGTGGTCCTGCCATTGTTTCCCTTCTTCCTGGCAGCAATAATGACTCAGTTGAAACATATGTAGGTAATGCTGCTATGACAGTCAGTAAAATAGCACAGGACGCAGGCAAACAAGCGGCCGTATGGATTCAAGGTCATATTATCGGGGATGGACATGAACAAGTAATTGTTCATGATGGAGCTACTGAAGCTGCCAAGTATGTAAAAAATCTGGGATTTTGGGGATTCAGAGGCTGTACCACATATAGCAATATTTCTTCCGTCAACCCCGAACTAGTGTGGCAGATTGCTGGAAGAACCTTTAGCGAACTAGCAAAAACCACTCCACAATATTCTCGGCACGATGGTGAATTATAGTTTGAATTCCGATAGCGTCTACTATGGCCTTCATGGCACTTGAATTCTATCAAAAATACATTTCCTAATTTAGTGACTCCATTATTTCAGGTCCCCTTTGCTATCATATAACCTATGACTAATCAATTTGCTGAAATGCTATCCGTCGGAGGAAAATCAAACTCACTCGGCAAGGTGTCTGAAATCATTGATGCGACCCTCAGTGACCAGTCCCGACTTAACGAGTTATATGAATGTTTATTTGACGATGATGCATGGGTAAGAATGCGCGCCGCCGATGCGATTGAAAAAGTATGTCGCCAAAAACCTGATTGGCTACTATCGTACATTGATAAGTTCATAGCAAAATTAGCAGAAAGTAACCAGCCATCGATACAATGGCATTTATCGCAAATCTATGCTCAAGTTGATTTAACACTTACTCAAAAGCAATTTGTTATAAAATGGCTTGAAAATCTTTTAGCTAACTCCCGGATCGACTGGATCGTCGCAGCAAACGCAATGGACACGCTTGCCCAATTTACAAGAGACGGTTCTTTTAAAAAAGATAAAATGCTTGCTTTACTCGCAATCCAGCAGCAGCATAAATCTAACGCTGTCGTTCGGCGGGCTACTAAACTGCTTACGGAATTATCTGCAAAATAAAAGCAGCTATCTGTGTTTGCGCAGATCAACGAATCGATAAGCGGCACGCACTATTCTTGTTGATACGAAGCTTGCTATAGTCATTCAAGAATGAGTATTATGAAAACCCCTGTCACGGAAGTGTATTTGTTATTATGTAGGAATGTCAGAAATACATTCAGACGCAGAACGGGCACCAATTGGCTTATCGAAGAATGGTATCCCTGTTTGGTACGACAAAACATCTTCTCATGCTGCCACCCATATAAATGATACCCCTGATCTCGAAGCACTCGCAGCAGAGATTACAAGAAGCACAGAACTAAATGGTGATTATATGCAATTTCATACAGATATGGGCCGCGTTGTCGGTACTTCTGATTTAGTTGATGTTGAGCCTGGAGACAAACTGGTTTATGCGAAACGATTAAACCGAGAAAGCTATACGGTGTTCAACTTGTCTAAGTTGCCACAGCCATCATCATTGGTAACAACAGCGTATGAGGCCAGCAAAGACGGGTCTTATGAACTTATAAGTACGTGGATTGGGCCAAGCGATTCTCCATCGTTCCCAGGAACTGAACGAGAAACACCCGATAGCAAAGAATTTTGGGCGAAACATGCGCTGGCGTGGGGAAACCAAGCGATTCAACCAACTTCAAAAACCGATGTTTGCCCTTGGTAATATTTCGTTTTTAGTTCCAATAATAACTACAGACGTCATCTGCAATAGTCTAAAACGGACATAAAACTACTCAGCCTTAGAAAGCTAAGATAAATACACAAGCTCAGCCAGTAACTAATCTTATATCAAGACACTGTCAAACATTACAATCAGCTTCTGTTACTGAAAATCAACACACCAGCTAGCCGCAAAGTCTTTACGATTTCAGCATTTAGATTTACACTAGCATAGCAAGCATAAGCAAAATATAAATCGTTTGTTATATCTATAGATACTTTATTGACAAATATATAAATTTATGATATAATAACTAAATGAAAACAATGTTAAATATAAAAACACAATTACGTCGAATTTATCATCCAAAAACAGCTCGTCAAGTTAGCGGAGTTTTACTCGATTCTGGCGAAGATCCATGGGTTACAACCTACGCAGGTATTTCATACTTCTGTACTGTCGATCGGGACAAAAGAGGTATTTCAGTATCAAAATTTGAAGAACTATCAGAACTGCCTGAATCCGAATTAAAATCAATTTGGCCAGCCACCCAATCCGAACTGCCACCGTATAAAGAAATTTGGGCCCCTGAACTACAACGAGTCGACGACAAATGGTATGTGTACTTTGCGCTCAATAATGGCGATCCCGGCGAAGAACGGATGCACGTACTAGAGGCGATGACCGATAACCCGCAGGGCAAGTATGTCTACAAAGGCAAGATTGCGGCAGAAACTGATAGGTGGGCGATTGACGGATCAGTCCTAACGCTGCCAGGTTCAAATGAAAAATATTTCGTATGGTCCGGGTGGGACGGCGTCATGAATGAGCAACAAAACATATATATTGCCGCTATGGCAGATCCCTGCACGCTCAAAAGTGACCGGGTTTGCATTTCAAAACCAGAGCATACTTGGGAAAAACAAGGCTATCCGTATGTCAACGAAGGCCCTCAACCCCTATGCAATGACCAGGGTGATACATTTATTATCTACTCTGCCAGTGGTAGTTGGACGGACGATTATTGTCTTGGCCAGCTTCGCTTGGTTGGAGATAATCCACTTGATCCAGCTGCCTGGGCAAAACACTCCCAACCGGTTTTTAAGAAGACTGACACCATATTTGGCCCCGGCCATTGTTCGTTTGTCAAAAACAAGGACGGCACTGATAGTATCGTCTATCATACTGCCCGCGCAAAAGGTTCGGGTTGGGACCGCCAGATCAGGGCGCAAGCATTCACCTGGAACGCCGACGGTAGCCCCGATTTCGGAAAACCCCAATAGTCGACATTAGGCCTACACCTCAACAATCTAAGCTGATAGCTCCGTGCGTAAAATAAACGCCTGATTTTGGGTTTTGCTATAGTTGGTATATGGGCGACACCACATATGCAGATAATTACCGCAATATTGACTTTCGGCTTCATCCGGAAAAATATCGGATAGGTAGAGGTGAGCAAGGCGTCTTAATAGCTCAGCCCTACAAGGACGAGATTTTGCCGCATTGGAAATTTGCAACGCCAGAAGCTGCGACAATATCGGCACAGAAGATATTTAGTCTGTTTGAAGCCTATAAGCAACAATCAGATTTCGTCGGCATGGACATGGCCAGAAAATTCCTGCAAATGGGATTTACCCGGTCACGGCGCTATGCCAATCATGCTTCGGGACGCAAGTATAATGCCGACGGCACTGCCAAGCCGCAGGATGCTGCCTCGGAGACATCCGACAAAGCAGCCTCGGCCCGGATATTTTATGAATACTATACGAGGGCCAAGGAAGATACTATCTATCAAAGCCTGAAAGCTGAACATGTAGCCCGGCAATCGTAACTAAGGTAGTTATATTTTTTATTTCTCTGATGCGAGCCGTACCCTATACTGACAATCAAACTAAGGAGTAAGCCAATGACAGATTTTTCTAAAGTCGATAAAGTGAGCTGGAATACTCCGCAGGGCAAAACTCACGGCCATGTAACCCGCAAGCTAATCGACGACACAACCGTCGGCGGTCACCACGCCAAAGCCAGCGCAAGTGATCCGCAGTATGAAGTAGAGAGCGATACCTCCAGTAAAAAAGCCGCTCACAAGCCAGAAAGCCTGGACAAATCATAGATGCCCACTATTGTTTGGTTTCGAAACGACTTACGGCTGCACGACCACCCTGCTCTGTCTACTGCCGCGCAGGACGGTGAAGTAATCCCGGTATTTGTGTTCGACCCGAAACTTCTACATGGGCCGCGCGCCAGCTCAAACCGCAACCGCTTCCTACTTGAATCACTCCAGGATCTGCAAAATGGCCTGCGCACGCGCGGCGCTGACCTGGTCGTACTGCACGGTAATGCAGTGGAGGAACTAAGCAAACTGGCAAAACTGACTGGTACTGAGCATGTCTACTGCACTGCTGACTATACGCCGTTCGCACTCAAACGTGATAAAGCCGTCAAAGCCGCATTACATGCTCAATCTATCGAGCTACGATTATTTCCTGGACGACTAATAGTCAGCAAAATGGAAGGACTGCAAACGAAAGCCGGTACACCGCATAAAGTATTCACGCCGTTCTACAAGCAGTGGCTGACGATATCACGGCGCCGACTGGCAGAATTACCTAACTCCCTGCATATGCCGAGCGGCATCGGATCAACGGCCTTGGCTGAGTTGAGCGATATAGCCAAGCCAACCGAGCTCTCGCCTGATGCCCTGCCCGGTGGCGAAGCCGCCGCCCTGCGCCGTCTGAATAGCTTTCTACAAAACGGCGTCCAGGATTATGTCGACAAGAATAATGATCTGGGTGCAGAAGGTACCTCGCGGATGAGCCCGTATTTGCACTTCGGCTGTATCAGCCCATTATACATCGAGAGCATATTACCGCAGGACAATCCAGGACCGCGTGCCTGGCATCGCCAACTAGCCTGGCGTGAATTTTATAATTTCATATTGTTTCATTTTCCCGACAATGCCCGCTTGGAGTTCCAAGAGCGCTTCCGGAACCTTGAGTGGACCGACAGCACGGCGCTACTTGATGCCTGGAAGGCTGGTCAAACTGGTTATCCAATCGTCGATGCCGCTATGCGCCAGCTGCGACAAGAAGGTTGGATGCATAATCGCAGCCGGTTGATCGTCGGATCATTTCTTACGAAAGACCTGGGCTTAGATTGGCGACTAGGTGAAGCTCATTTCCTGCAGATGCTGATGGACGGCGACGAAGCCAACAATAACGGCAACTGGCAATGGATTACCAGCGTCGGCGTCGATCCGGCACCTGTTTTTCGCCGTTTGTACAATCCCGTAACCCAGCAGTTACGACACGATCCTGAAGGCACCTATGTCCGGCGCTACCTACCTGAACTCGCCGACGTGCCGACAAAGTACATTGCCGAGCCATGGACTATGCCGGACGATATACAGCAGAGCGCTGGCTGCATCATTGGCCAGCACTATCCTGCGCCGATTGTCGACCATAGCGAGGCACGCAAAATTGCGCTTGAACGCTTTCGAGTGGCAAGCGAAATATACAATCAACAGACGGTATGACGCTTCGCACAGGTTCAATACATACCAGGATCATATGTTCGTATTGCGCGAGATTTTTGCTGCAAATGACGCCAAGTAAGATGGTTGTGTCAGTAAACTGCACTTGTAGCCGGTTGTTATAACGGTTATGCTGTAAAGTAGATATCTGAGCAATTGTTGGTGGACAATTATGAAATTACAAACATCTTTTCAAAAACAAACTTCCATGGCGTTTGGAGTGCTCATCGTAATATGCAGCCTTTTTGCTGCTATTGGTTGGCAATATGCTCGTTTTTCACTACAAACCATGCCTGGCCTGCAACTCGGCGAGTTGCTCTGCGCTGTCGGACTACTGATCTGCGGCGTGGCAATTATTGCCCGAAGCTGGGCACAACCAAGGCTGTTTGCTGTGCTTGTATTTGCTTTGGCATGTACAGGAGCGCTCATATTATTACAAAGTTGGTTTGAAGTTGGTTTGTTACCAAATACACTTGAAGAAACTCCAGGGGTAAAGCGATTCATTGAGTCAACGGGGGTAGTGTATGTGATACTTTCCTGCACGCTGATACTCATGCAGTATCAAAGTCACAAAACCATGCGCATCGCATCTCGTATTCTACCGACAATTGCAGTACCAATTTCAATCATCGGTATGTTTGGAATGTTGTATTTTAATCTTGACATTGCTTTTGTACAGCCATTAGTTGTATCTTTACTTTTTCGAGCCGGATTAGCGCTGACTGCCCTCTACATCGTCTGTATCACCAACCAGTCGCTCATAAACCGACTGTACGTCGGTAAGCTCGGAATCCTGACAATCATTGTTCTGCTTGTCGTACAAATTGTGACTTTTTCAGCGTGGAGACAAGCTGAGCGGAATAATAACCTTGAGTCATCGGCAGCTATTGATAATGAAGTTCATAAATTTCATGATAAATTTGAACAAACGATTACAGCTTATGTCAGTGCGTTGCAAGGCTTTAAGGGTTTGTATGCTGCAAGTGAGGCGGTCGATCAAAATGAGTTTCAAAACTTTTATGATTCGCTTGATGACATTCGGACGTTTTCTGGCCTCAGAAACATAACATATGTTCAAATAGTGCAGTCAAAAGATCTTAGTAAATTTGCCCAAAACCAAAAAGCCGATGACAGTCTTGGTATTCAGGCAAATAAAAATTTCAGTTACAAAAATCTTAGCAATAATCAGACTCATTACATCGTTAGCTATCTTGCGTCGGCCGCTCAATCAACATCTGTCGGATTGGATCTCTCATCGGAATCAGATCGAAAACAAGTTTTTGATACAGTCTTAACAACAAACATGCCCCAAGCATCTCAGTCTGTTGTATTTAATGCCAACAACTTGATCGGGAGTGAAAAAGGCTTTTTTATCGTCATGCCAGTCATTCTCAAAAATACGATAACCCCTGTCGGGTTTGCGAATGCGAGCTTTGGCTACCAGCGTCTATTTGATCAGATAGACAAAGATATGGAGCAAACGGGTATCAGCTATATCATTCGCGACACTGCAGGCATAGAAATCTACAACAACGGGAGCAAATCTTCATCTAATTCTGAAGCCGCCACGACGATGCAGGTCACCAAATCAACCTTACCTGTTTTGTCTACATCTTTTGAGCTTAGCATTATTACTCCATCGAATTTTGGTATAACCGCCACCAAACACGCGCCCCTCTACACATTTTTAATTGGCCAACTGTTTTCAGTCATATTATTGATAGCATTTCTTGTACAAAGCACAACACTTCGACGAGCCGTGGATTATGCAAAGCTGATCAGGAAAGATCAGTTGCAACTTCAATCATCAATTAACAGTTTGCGTGTCGGCTATATACTCACCGAATCAACAGGCACAATTGTCATTATCAATGCAATGGCAGAAAAAATGCTACACATGCAGCAAAATACGCAGCATATAGAAAGTATTAAAGACAAGCAACTTCTACCAGCAATCTTATCATTGATCAAAAAGTCGGAACGGGCTGGGAAACATATGCGTCAGACAAATTTGCAGGTTGGCTCAAAATCCTATGCCATTGACGTCAATCCAGTTTTTGACGACAACCATACGCAAATTGGATCTGTTACACTTATCGAGGATATTACTGAATCAGTTGTTATAGCCCGGTCACGAGATGAGTTTTTCTCCATCGCGTCACATGAACTTCGAACGCCGCTGACTGCCATACGTGGCAACACGACGATGATACAGGATTACTACGGCGACCAAATACACGATGCCGACTTTAGGCAGATGATAGCCGACATACACGAATCCAGCGTCCGGCTGATAGATATCGTCAATGACTTTCTTGATGCGTCGCGGCTTGAGCAAAACAAGATCCAGCTCAGTATGGAAGTGTTTGACATCAACCATATTCTTGAGAGTGTTATTCATGAAATGGCGGCAACGGCTGCCGAGAAGCACAATCGTTTGGGCAGCGACACGACGACACTGCATTTGCCTGAAATATATGCAGATCGGAACCGAGTCAAGCAAATAGTCTACAACCTTGTTGGCAATGCAATGAAATTTACTGAATCTGGTACTATTACGCTCAGCGCAGCTGTCATAGATAGCAAAATTAAAATCTCGGTAACAGATAGCGGACCTGGTATCTCAGAAGTGAATCAAAAATTGTTGTTTCACAAATTCCAGCAAGCGAATGACAACCTGCTTACCCGCGAAGGCAGTCGCGGTACTGGCCTCGGGCTCTACATATCAAAACTGCTCTGTGAAAAAATGGGCGGCAATCTATCGCTCGATCAGTCAAAACTTGGCGTCGGCAGCACATTCTCTTTCAGCGTCCCTATTGCGACAGCGCTGCATAAAAAGCCTGGCTCGACAACCAATCTCACGAAGTAATTCAAACTAAACCGTCAGTCGACTAATCACCATAAATTGTAAACGCTTATGAATGCATAATTTGCAAGTATAGTATATGCTAATAAAGTTACTCTGTAGTTGCTTGAGGTCATCATTGCTACAAATAAGCAAGCATAGAATAACACCTTGCAAAAACAAAACATTGTCACTAAATCATCGGCTATAAAATGACGCAAATATATCCTCTGTAATATTTTTTACAGATTTTTTTGCAAATTTCGACAAGAATATGAAGATAATCATATCTTATAACGGTGAAAAAACAATTTATAAATACTTATTCTTGTGGCAACCATGCTGGCAGAAATAAGGTGGAGTTAAATGTTATGGACGTGGACACGACTATTTTAGAGAAGCATTGCCGTGTAGCGTCCAAGAGCAACGTAGCGGGACGGTGAAAGGTAGAAGCTGTTTATGAGTAAACGTCGTACGACACAATCGAAACTGATGCATCGTTTTAGCCGTCTCGCCGGACCGTTCGAAAAACTTTCGAAATACCAGCGAAACGCCTACACAGTAGAATTTGTGTCAATTCTTAGTAAGACACAACCAATTTATAGGTATTGGGCAAAAATTTTATCATATGGCGCCCTGCTACTGACAATCGCATTTGCAGTTGTATTGTTTCAACCGGAACACTGGATTATTAATCAGCAGCCAAATTCACCGACAAAAGTCGGCAATATAGCCATGCTTGTCTGTCTGGCTTTGCTGCAGATATTCGCAATTCTTGGCACAATCTCCGCCACTCGGTCAACGCTGCGCGCCAAAGATCCGGTACCGGTGCGCCCATTGCCTGGACTCCAGGTTGCATTCGCGACAACCCGCGCGCCTGGCGAACCAATCAGTATGGTTGAATCTACCCTGCAATCCATGCTAAGAGTTCGCTACGCCCGTGGAAAAGTTGACGTATGGCTGCTGGACGAAACCGGGGATGCATCGTTGCAGGAAATTTGTCGCAAGCTGAACGTTAAATATTTTAGCCGGGCAGGCGTACCAGAGTGGAACACGCTCAAACAGAAACACCCTCTCCTGCGAAAAGTATATGTGACTCTTACTCACTTTATTTTGCACGGTGACCTTGAGGAACTTCGGGGCCAGTCCTCTCATGATCCATTTTTTGCAGCGAAATCAAAACATGGCAATTTTAATTCGTGGATGCAATACATACAGTCGGAAGGCATTGAGTACGACATTTTGGCTGGCGTCGACACCGATCAGGTACCTGAGCAAAATTATCTTGAACGACTGCTTGGGTATTTCCGTGACCGCGATGTCGCCTACGCGGTTGGTCCACAGGTGTACGGCAACTACAGCGCAGGCTTAAAGGGCCTTGTAGCCCGATGGGCAGAATCGCAAGCCTCATTTTTCCAAAGTACGATTCAACGCGCCGGCAACGACAGTCAATCGGCTATGTTCGTCGGCACAAATTATGCGGTACGCATGACTGCACTGCGGCAAATAAATGGCTTTCAACCCTGTATAACCGAAGATATGGCGACAGGTCTGGCCATACATACCACGCGCAATCCTCAAACCGGCAACCGCTGGAAATCTGTCTACACACCTGACGTGCTGGCGCGCGGTGAAGGGCCTGACTTTTGGGGGCCGTACTTTACGCAGCAGTGGCGATGGGCCGCCGGGACATTTGATACTTGGAAACGAACAGTCTGGAGGGTATTTTTTAAATTATCTCCCAAGGCAATGTTGCACTATTTCTTGATTCTGACGTATTATCCACTTACGGCGCTAACCTGGCTGCTGGCATCAATCAGCAGCATCATCTACCTGACCACCGGATCGACCGCCATTTTAGCACCCTGGAGCGAATTCCTATCGCTTTATGCTATGACACTTGTTATGCAACTCAGTCTGTATTTCTGGAACAGACAAAATAACGTTTCGCCACACGAAGCGCCTGGCTCGTACGGCGTAGCTGGCATGGCGATATCAAGCCTGACAGCACCAATATATCTATCGGCGTTAATTGGAATCATAATTGGCAAAAAATCGAACTTTGTAGTCACTACCAAAGGTGGCAGCGACAATCCCGATTGGTTCCCATCTTTTAGAACCCATCTACAATGGGCGGGAATTTTAGGCATCGCGCTCATATTTGGCGTAGCGAATGGTCATAATCATCCGGCTATGCTGCTTTGGGCCGGTATATTAGTATTGCTTTGTTTGATACCCTTTGTTCTCGGTATGTCACTAGCCGCTCCGGAACGGTTCAATAAATATACGTCAGCAAAACAATTTAAAACGGAGGATGTTCCACATGTCTAATCAGCCGGCAGGCGTACGGCGCGGCCAACCATTTGTATTACTAATAACGACTATACTGGCGCTTTTGTTTGCATCCGCTCCAATATCAGTGCCGGCGCTAGCTGAATACGAGCACAATCAGCAGATCAATGATCCGGCATATATAAAAGAAAAGGGTCGATGGGACATCATTGATTTGCCTGAAGAATTTCGGATCAATACAATACATGCTGCACTGCTGCCAACTGGAAAAGTACTACTTGTAGCCGGTAGTGGGAACAATGAAGAAAACTTCAATAAATTCCACGAAGATGGGAAAATTGCCGTACTTAGAACGGTGGTATTTAATCCTGAAGATAATAGCGTTAAAAACGTTGTAACACCCGAAGATTTCTTTTGTGGCGGCCATTCGATGCTGCAATCAGGCAATTTATTAGTTGCGGGCGGTACAAGTGGGTATGAAAAGCTTGAAGGAAAAGTATCGAAGCCAGCTGGAAGTATGACGATACATAATGAAGATCCTGACAGCCAACAGCGTACCTTTAAAAAGGGAACAAAATTTATAAGTCCGGCGGGTAAAGCATATATATCCACCAATGATGTGGTAGTGGAGCCAGCTTCCAAAATGGATCACGGTGACGGCGACGTCATGATCCACCACAGTTCAGCAACAGTATTTGTCGAGGCCGAGAAGGCCGATGTATCGTATATTACAAAAGGTCAAAATCAATACCAGATCGAAGGACTGAAAGGCAGTGATGTGCAAAACATTTACGGCCAGGCCGGACCGATGACGCTCAACAAACAGGATTTCCGCGGCGATAATGTATCTTATGAATTTGACCCCGTCAGAGAAGAGTATGTTAAGACCAGCGATTTAAACGTCAGCCGCTGGTACCCGACGCTGACAACTTTGACAGATGGTAACGTCATTGCAACGTCCGGTCTTGATAACGCGGGTGTCATTACCACCACAACCGAAGAATACAACCCGGCAACTAAAAAATGGACGCTCGGCCCAAATCAGCAATTTCCAACCTATCCAGCGTTATTCCGAACTCAGAATCCAGATGTACTATTTTATTCTGGATCAAGTGCGGGATATGGGCCTGTAGACAAAGGTCGTAGTCCCGGCTTCTGGAACTATAAGTCAAACACCTTTAGTCCAGTAGCCGGTCTCAGGCAGCAAAATATACTCGAAACCAGCGGATCAGTTGCATTGCCGCCAGCCAAAGCCTCAAATGACGGCAGTCAAAGCCACCGCATCATGGTGGCAGGTGGTGGCGGAATTGGCGAATCGCCTCTCGCCACAGCGCGTACTGACATAATCGACTTATCGAATGCCCAGCCACACTACACGCCCGGTCCTGACTTGCCGGCTGCCTTGCGTTATTTGAACCTGGTAGTTACGCCGTGGGACGAAGTCATTGCAAATGGCGGCTCAGCAAACTATAGAGCCAAGGATAATAGCTACTCGAAACAAACATTTTCTATAGATCCTGCGACTAACAAAATTACCCCGCTCGCTGATGAACTTGTCGGTAGGAGTTATCACTCAGGTTCCCTGCTATTGCCTGATGGCCGTATTATCGTATTTGGCAATGACCCACTGTACAGCGACAAAGACAACACGGCTCCTGGAAAATTTGATCAGCGGCTTGAGATCTATACCCCGCCACAACTATACCGTGGCGATCGTCCCACATTGACCGGCGGTCCTGCATTACAACAGGTACAACGTGGGCAAACATTGTCATATGCGTTTTCGAACGCCAGTACAATTCGAACTGGCCGCATGATTCCACCAAGTTCAACTACGCACGTTACCAATGTCGAACAGCGTTCAATTGGGGTAATTGTCAAACAGGAAAATGACCAGGTAACCTTTACGCTACCGGGTGATAAGAATCTGATGCCCAATGGTTGGTACATGTTATTTGCAGTCAATGAATCTGGCACTCCATCTATCGCAAAAATGATACAAGTGACTGACTAAAAGTCGAAGCGTGACTTGGCTTAGTCAGATACATAGCTCGCTATATTACTTTCTATACTAATGACTTGAAGTAAAGTTCGGGTAATTATTAGAAATATACATACCTTCGTCAGGACGTCTGTAGACAGGTAGCAGGATTTACCTTTTAGCGTTACGGGCAAGTTCGAGAGCCAGGCGCGCATCCAGTGTCCCAGCCGGTGGATTACCAAAACAGTCACCGTCACTCTCGCCAGCATTCTTAACCCAAATATATGCATCAATGTACGCTTTATCGGTAGTGGTGGTGGGCACCGTCCCGAGCCCACGGCCCGCTGGATTACACCACCTGGCAGTTCCAGTAACATTCTTGGGAGCAGCCCCCGTACCATTTCGGCTGGTGTCAATAATGATACCCTTGTCAGATCCCAAACGATCAATAATAGCCTGAGACCAAGAAATTGTTTGATCGGTATCTACAAACGATGAGACATTTACGGCTATACCTCGTGCCTGGTCAATACCCGACTTCCGCAAGTGATCGATCAGCGTCTTTGGATCAGGTTTCCATTCAGCATTCCCGGCATCGAGGTATACCCCGAGGACCTGTTGGCTACTACTCAGTGTTTCAACGGTGGACTTTAGCAAACTGTATCGGGCCTCCCTTTTTTCAGTTGTCAAACAGCCTTGTTCATCGGCATGAGCAATTGAATCCGGCTCCAGTATAATAATGCTAGGTGTCTGTAAACTATCACGGATTTGGGCAATCCACTGCACGTATTGCTCGTTAGTCACAAAACCGCCTTTTGAAAATCCGGCACAGGCATCACGTCCAGGCAGTGCATAAAGTACGTATACTGGGGTCGTATCCGATGCGGCCGCTTCCTGTGAAGTGCGCGCAGCATCAGATACGTCGTTGGCAGCCGTTGGATCTGATTCTGATGGCCCTGTCAACCATGTTGATCCCGGCTGACTGGTGATACGGGACAGCAATGCCGCATCATCTGCCTTTCCTTGCTTTGTAAATTCGGCAGCCAACTTTGTAATCGATCGTTGGTCGTCACGGTATAGCGCCTTACCAAGCAGCGGGCTCGTACTACGTTCATCGGCCAGCATAGACATAGCATTTTCTTCCTTACCTTTGCTATCTGATATTGTATTTCGAATTATCATAAATCCGGCCAATATGAGCACGATGCTACCGGCGGCTAGTATCATTTGTTTGGTTGTCATTTGAAAATCTCTAATATCTGTCCTGTTAAACTTATATGTTATTGGCCGCAAAGAACTAGTATAGTCAAAATTAAGTTATCTAGCTGTGAAAATTTCCTTAGTGACGTAGTCTTTCGGGTATTGTATTTTAGCCATATCCATTATAATTGTGCTTATGCCATTTCACATGATAGTAACTGCAAAAAAAAATAATACCACAAAACAGAAATTTTATTTCTTATACGCACTTACATTTATCGCTGCATTGTTTGCACCTATCTATATTTCAATCAGTACTTACGCGTCAAACAATCCATTGACTGGCTCATCATTATTTGTAGACCCTAATGGAAACAATGCGACCGCCCAAGCGGCAGCCTGGCGCTCAACCCGGCCAATCGACGCCGCGCTCATGGATACGATTGCAAACCAACCAAAAGCATTTTGGATGGGTAATTGGACAGCAGATAGCCAGCAGGCAGCGAATGATTACGTCAGCCGCGCAGCTGGTGCGGGAAAAATGGGCGTGATAGTGGCCTACAACATTCCAAATCGTGACTGCGGCAGCCATTCCGCGGGTGGCGCCAGCTCACATGCCACCTACAAAAGCTGGATCGATGGCATGGCAACCGGTATTGGCGGTCGGCGAACGGTTGTTATTATCGAACCGGACGCAATTTCGCAGTTAGACTGTCTTGACCCTAGAGGCAAACAAGCCCGGCTCGATTCACTCAGTTATGCAGTGACAAAGCTAAAGGCAAGTAATGCCGTTGCTTACCTTGATGCTGGCAATAAGGGGTGGATTGGCGCCGCCGAAACCGCCGGTAGACTAGCTCGAGCAAATATCGGTGCCGCTGACGGCTTCAGTCTGAATGTATCAAATTTTTACACCGCCAATGAAACGATGCCATATGGCAGTGACGTCGCAAGTCGCCTTGGCGGGAAGCATTTTGTTATCGACACATCGCGCAGCGGCCTTGGGGCGAACGGTGAATGGTGCAATCCATCGGGACGGGCGCTTGGCAACCTACCTTCGTCGAGTACCGGTTCAGCTTTAGTTGACGCATATTTGTGGATCAAAGCGCCTGGAGAAAGCGATGGACCCTGCAACGGCGGCCCGGCTGCGGGAAACTGGTGGCCAGAATACGCCCTCGGACTTGCCCAAAGAGCACAGCAGTCAAGCAACGCTCCGTCGCGGCCCACATCCCCTCCGCCAGCACCTGCAACAGTGGCCAGTCCAGCAACAGTTACGCCGAAGCCAGTAGCCCCAAGCCTAGAGCCGTCCGCCAAAAAATCTTCACCAGTTATTACACAACCAGTACAATCAAATGTGCAGGGCACCTTCAATGTAGTGTCAGCACCATTAAAACCCGGTGAAAAGGTTGCCGTACTCGTTAACGGTAACCCGATTAAAGGCACAACCATAGATACCAAGAAATTAAAAAACGGCAAACATATCATAACGATACATAAGACAGATAAAAGTGGGCGTGCCACGACCACGCAACAGCATATACTGGTTGCAAACAAATTATCTCTGACCGATAAAATACGGAACAGTAGTGCGCCGATTGCCACTCTAGCCTTTGCCACCCCGATTCGAACATCGATAGTAGCAGTCATCGCTGGTTTTGTGATCAGTATACCGTCATATTTCCTGTACCTACGCAGTAAACCATCGCGGCACCGTACGAAACTCGTACGATATTCTAGCAAGTAATCAGCATATGTTCACACCAGCGCAGGTTGCTGTCGCCGTAACGCCTGCTGTACCGGCAGGTACCCACTTATGGATGCCGTGGTCGGTGTGATGGGTGTTTTGCGCCAACCAGTTTCAAAAATTCGCGTCGTTCGCCAAGCCAAAAACTGGCAATCATAATAGCAACGATAACATATGTCCACCAAGCAAGTTGCAGCCACCCAAATCCATTATCTTGCGGACCGACTGGCCCAACGGGCGGGATAATTGCACCACTAATCGGCTTATCCCCTGGCTTTCTGATAAATGCGACAAGTTGCATGGATGTTGTTCGCTTATTCGCGTCAGTGCCTTGTACTGAAATGATATAGACGCCGCTATCTGTATAGGTGTGGACCATTTTGAAAGCATCGTGCGACGATACGGTCTTATCGGAGGTCTGGCCATCACCCCATTCAACATGTGTCGCAATAGGTAGCGCGCCCGTTCTGTACTGCAACCGGAGTTCAAAAACGTCAAATGTCGCTGCCACCGCGAATTCATACTCCGTTGATAGCAAAAATGGCAATATCGCTCTGTCTTCCAAGGAAATAGCGGTAGTAGATAGTGGTGGGATATATTTTAACGGCGATACCATTGCAGTGGTAGGGGCTGCAGGGGGCGCTGTCAGCACAGACTCTGGCGTGCCGGCCGGTGGTGTATAGGTGACGGTAACGCTCGCAGTCGCCGGTCCCGGCTGATCGGTAATATTATAGGCCTGCGCCTGCAAGGCATTTAAGCCAACAAATAAATCTGTTTCGATTTGAAACATGCCATTTGTGCATATGGCTGTACCGCTAAACGCGTCGTTCCGGATTAGTTTAATATAGGCGTCGTTCGGACAAGTACCAGCAATGATAATTGGTTTTGACGTAAACACCTCATTATCATTCGGACTGGTAATAAAGGCACCGGACTGCAATGGAGCTGCTTCGACAACCGCGTTAACCGAATAATCAGTAGCCGCTGCGCTATATGTCATCCCGGCCAGCAATACGCCAATGATTAAGAGTCCAAAAGTACTAGTCGGGTGCATGAAAAGCCGTTTGGTCCACGAGCGATTCGATCGAATGGCATGCCTGGCCCGCGTGTGCACGCTAGCTTTCGATATAACTTTTGGAGTACGACGACGAACAGTACTGGTACGACCGGCAGCTGATAATTTTTTTTGTTTCATTGTTTGTGTACGTGCTTACTACGCGTATTGTAGCACACTAGTGGTCGGCAATAACGGCGCTGTCACGGGCTACAACTTCGACCGCATAAGCTGATAACTGCATGTACTGCCGTCGAAACGATCGTGCTATGCTGAAACTACATAACTTGGAGTACATACATGGCATATATTTATCCGCAGGCATACCTCAAAGACCACATTGTACCTATTGAGAGCGCCACGCTCAGTGTGGCGAGTTCAGCGGTACTGTATGGACTCAGCGTCTATACGGTGTTTCAGATCCAAGTTGGCGACGATGGTTCAGTCCGTGCCTTTCGACTATCCGACCACTACCGGCGGCTCATTAACTCGGCCCGGATCATTGGAATTGATACTTTTGAACCCGACTGGCCAGCTGAGCGCTTTACTGAGGCAGTACAACAATTGGTAGCTGCCAACGAATTGACTGAAAATGCTTTTGTGCGGGCTACCATTCACGTCGATGAGCTGGTACCCGGTACGCGGTCTCGCGGCATGTCGACGGCACTTAGTATGTTTATATACGAGGCACAGTCAATTCTGCCGCAGGGTGGTGCCCGTCTCAAAACAAGTGTCTGGCGCCGAATACCGGATTATTCTATCCCGTCCCGCGCCAAGGTGAACGGAGCCTATATTAATTCAGTCCTTGGCAAACAGGACGCCCTGGACAGTGGTTATGATGACTGCATATTTCTGGACGCCGCCGGGCACGTATGCGAGCTAAGCGCTGCCAATATATTCCTTGTCCGTAACAATGTACTTATCACGCCGGACGCCACCAGCGATTTGCTAGAAGGTATCAATCGGCAGACTATTTTGCAGCTCGCTAAAGATATGGATCTACAAGTAGTAGAACGCACCGTCGACCTAACGGAACTCTATATCGCAGATGAACTATTTGCCTGCGGAACATCAGCCTACATTGCACCGGTACTCGAAGTTGACGCCCGGCGGATTGGCAACGGCCAAATCGGACCCATCACGCAGAACCTCAAAGAAAAGTACTCGTCCATACTACAAGGCCATGATGCCGACTACAAAGATCTTTTAACCGTTGTCAGTAGCTAACGCTAAGTCAGCTACTTGAAGGTGTTGCAGCTTGCCGGCTTGCCCGTGGATAAACCTGTATTGAACCACTGTACCCGCTGGGCTGACGAGCCGTGCGTCCAGGTCTCCGGTGTTACCCTGCCCTGTACAGTCTTCTGGATACGGTCGTCACCGACTGCTTCAGCAGCAGCAATAGCTTCATTAATTTCACCAGGCTGGAAGACACCCTCATTAGCTACCGAATGGGCCCAAACTCCTGCAAAGCAGTCAGCCTGCAGTTCCAATTTGATCGAATCGGCATTTGACGTCACATTGTCTGTGGTCCCGAGTATATGTTGGACATGGTGCCCGACCTCGTGCGCAATGACGTAAGCTTGAGCTACATCTCCCTTGGCACCTTCACTGGCACCAAGCTTGGCGGTTAGCTCGTCAAAGAATGTTTCATCGAGATATATCGTTCCATTGGCTGGACAGTAATGCGGACCGACCTCAGACGTCGCTCCACCACAGGCAGACTGGGTAGCATTCCGAAACAATACGAGCTTCGGCGGCTGGTACGTCTTGTTGCTTTGCTCAAATACACCGGTCCAGGTGTCGTTAGTCGATCCTAGAACCGTTGATGCAAAGGTTTCATAACTGTCCTGGCCTTCGAATTGCTGCGACTGGCCAGTTTGCGGCCTGGCTTGAGACTGTTGCAATTGATTAAGCGTGCTGTTCAGATCGACCGAGCCGCCAGACAATATGTTGAACAGCAGTATTATAGCTGTGCCCGCCAAACCTAAGCCACCGCCGCCCAGCAGCAATGGGCTGGCACCGCGCCGGTCTTCGACATCGCCGCGAGAAGTGATTCTGTCCCAGTTAGCCATGTATTCCCCGCTTTCTTACGCATAGTATATCGATAATTGCCTCAATCTGCCGTTGTATCAGCATCGGTCACCTCCTCAAGTTTGTTATTGACCTGTGCACCAATGAGGACAATGAGCGACGAGAGATTAAACCAGGTCATGAGTACGATAATACCCGCAAAGATACCGTACGATTTGTTAAAATTTCCAAATTTTTGTGCATAATAGAAAAACAAAGCCGTACCAAGCAGCCAGATGATAGTAGCGGCTGCCGCTCCCCAACTCACCCAAGACCAGCCGGGTGTTTGTCGATTCGGCGCATAGCGGTAAATCACCGATAGCATGATAGAAATGAGTACGATTAATATCGGCCAGCGCAGCCAGGGGAAAATCGTCGCAATCATATGCGGAGCACCGAGTTTATCAAGTGCCGTGCCTTGTAGCAGCAACATGACAAGAATTGCCGTACCCAGCAGTAGCAGCACCAGGCTAAGTACTATGCTTGTCAGTCGAAGCTTGACGAGCCCGCGCGTCTCCTTGACGCCGTAGGCAACATTTGTGGCTTTGATCAGGTTTTGCAGTCCGCCGGACGTCGTCCAGAGCAGTGCCAGCACACTGACGATAGCCGCGATTCCCAGCGATCCTTTGTGGGCACTCGCGAGCGGGCTAAGCTGCTGGTCGATAACATCGTATATTGCCGGGGGTACAATGCCTTGCAGACCGGCAATAAAATCCAGCAATGTCTGCGGACTGGTGAAGGTGGCGTACACAGTGGCCAAGCCGAGGAGGGCCGGAAAGAATGTCAGCGTCGTGTAATATGCCAGTCCGGCGGCCTGGGTGCTCAGCTGTTTGTCCTTGAGTGCCACTTTGGTACGCCGCAAAGCGTCTTTCCAGCCAGATGGTGATAAATCGGCTGGGCTGTCAGCGTCTTCACCATCAGCGGCCTGGGGCCCGGAAACAGTATTTCGAAAATTGAGACGGCCAACCGTGCTCCGAAGGCCAAGTAGCAATAATCCTGCCACGACGACAATCAGGCTTTTGAGATATTTCATAGCGCAAGTATGTAATGATGGTTAATTTTTGTAAGTGAAATATTTACAGTCACAAGCGTAGAACCAGCGGTACACTACAGCTATGTTTTTCATACCATATGGCACCCGCGAAGATCAGCCGCGTCAGATATTTCCAGTTGTTACCGTCTTGCTCGTTTTGATTAATATCGTCCTGTTTGGTCTTGAGGCACACATACTGGCTACTTCGGGCGAAACGGGGCTGAGTAACTTCCTGAATACCTACGCTGTCATCCCCGCAACAATCACTGGTGGCAATCCGTTACAAATTGGATTATTAACTTCTATGTTCCTGCATGCCGGTTTACTGCATCTTCTTGGTAATATGATCTATCTGTTACCATTTGGTGATAACGTCGAAGACCGGCTTGGCCATCTGCGGTATTTGGTTTTCTATATACTCTGTGGCCTTTTTGCCACCTTTGCTTTCATTCTAACGGAACCGAATACCACGACGCCGCTACTTGGGGCCAGCGGCGCCATCGCTGGAGTGCTTGGCGGTTATCTGGCATTACATCGGCGAGGCGTCGTCAAAGGCTTTTTGTTTATCGTTATCGTATTCATCCGCGTTGATCTGCCAGCAATATTATTCATTGGTTATTGGTTTATCATGCAGCTTTTCAGTAGCTTCGCATCACTAGGCGGTGAAACCGTCGAATCAACCAGCGTGGCATTCGTTGCCCATGTCGGCGGCTTTATTGCCGGACTCATACTCGCTCCCATTTTTGCCGCTAGCCGGCCTAAGAAGTCTGTACCGCAGTCGACTGTATATTCTTAAATTTACTCAGCGTATAGCTGGGCACTAGTACGAACGAAATATTTATGCTATGATACTAGTAATTGTTTTGATGGATCCATGGTTTAGATAGTACGTTACCAAGGCTTCACTCTTGGCAATACTCGGCAATTTTCGCATTCCGAGCACACTAACTAAACATAAGGATTCTTTTTTATGCCGTACAACAACACATCAAGCCGTGGCTCATCATATGGGGGACGCAGTAGCTCTAGTCGTGGCGCCAGCTTCGGCGGACGCTCATCAGGAGGCTCACGCGGCCGTTCCGGTGGTAGCAAATTCAGCAAACAGTACATCAACCCCTCCCGCTTCATTCAGGCTGCAAAGCCGAGTGACGCAGTCGAGTATGTATCCAAGCACACGTTCAATGATTTTAATTTTGATGACCTACTCAAGCGCAACGTGATTGCCAAAGGTTACATCAACCCGTCTCCTATCCAAGACCAGGCGATTCCACTTGGCCTCGAAGGCAAAGACATCGTTGGCATCGCTAACACTGGCACCGGCAAGACAGCCGCCTTCGGACTACCGATGCTGCACAAACTCATGAACGACAAAGACTCACACGCCTTGGTCATCGCCCCTACCCGCGAACTTGCACAGCAGATCGAGGAAGAATGCCGGTCGATTGCCCGTGGCAGCGGCTTGGCAGCAGCTATTCTCATTGGCGGCTCGCCAATGGGCCCACAGCTCCGCGACCTGCGCTTCAATCCAAACCTCGTTATCGGCACACCTGGCCGCATCAAGGACCACATTGAACGCGGTACGCTCGATCTCAGCAAGTTTGACATCGTCGTACTCGACGAGGTCGACCGTATGCTCGACATGGGCTTCATTACTGACATTCGTTTCATTCTTGACGTACTGGCGACACCGCGTCAGTCATTCTTCTTTTCCGCCACAATGGAGCCGAGCATCGAACAGCTGATCCGTACTTTCCTCCATGACCCAGTTATGATTTCCGTCAAAACTGGCGTTACCAGCGATAATGTCGAACAAGCGGTCGTAGAATATGGCAGCTCGCACGAAAAAATCGAAAAACTGCATGACATCTTAAACAAAGAAGAGGTCGCAAAAGTTTTAGTTTTTGACGACACACAGCGCAGCGTAGAGCGTCTCAGTGAAGAGCTGGTAGCCCGCGGCTTCAAAGCCAACGCCATCCACGGCGGCAAAAGCCAGGGCCAACGACAGCGCGCTCTCAAACAGTTCAAAGATAACCACATCAATGTTTTGGTTGCGACCGACGTTGCCGCCCGCGGTATCGACGTTGCTGACATCACGCATGTCATCAACTACAGTCAGCCACAGACATATGATGACTATGTCCACCGTATTGGCCGAGCTGGTCGTGCTGGCCGCACCGGCAACGCTTTGACGTTCGTTGAACGCTAAAGTCTCACTGCTGACAATAGCCAACAAAAAACCCTCTCATTACTGAGAGGGTTTTTTGTTTAAGCCGAAGCTTAGGGGTCTAGTGGGATACTAGAAGCGTGAACGGCCACCGCCGTTGCCGCCACCGTAACCACCACCGCCACCTGAGTTGCGATCACGGTTGTAACCACCGCCACCACCACCCTGGCCACCGAAGTCGCGACGAGGTCGGTCTTCTTGTGGGCGAGCTTCGTTGACAACGATTGAGCGTCCACCGATTTCGCTGTTGTTCAGCTTGTCGATAGCAGTCTTTGCAGCTGCGTCGTCGTTGAATTCAACAAATCCAAAGCCTTTTGAGCGGTTGGTTTCGCGGTCAAAGATGACCTTGGCTGAAGCGACTTCACCGAACTCTTTGAAAAGTTCTGCAAGATCATCGTCAGTCATGCTGTATGGCAGTGAGCCAACAAATAGTTTAGTTGCCATTTATATTACTTCCTTCTTCTGTTTACTTCGAGTAACCTGGCAACACTCACGTACGCACACAGTTAGCTGCTCTCATCCGTTAAACTACAATTGTTAAATATTCTAGAACCTGTCCCTCATTGCATTAACGCGGGATATTACTAGCAGCTTATTTCTAGTAGTAGTATTGTAGCACATTTGATAGATCTTTACTACATTCACCTCTGACGTATTGTTTATCACACTGGACAAAAAAGCTCATGCTTAGTTATTGAGCCCGTCAAGTGCACATTTATGAGACTTTAATCACAAGCAGCATGTCGAAATTTTCACAGTACGTGTTTGCTTGTGCTGTCATGATAGAAATACTAATAAGCCATAAGGAGAATGCGGTGAAAAAAACTCATTTATTAACAAAGCCAACCCGAATTCAGGACATCAATTTTGACGATCTTGATGACGGTATTGATACAAGAGGTGCAGAACGAGTCGAACGTTCCCGCATCAGAAGTTACCGCAAACTCCGTCGTGCTGAGTCATAAATCTACTTACATTTCGTCGTTCAAAACAGGGGCTTTCGGGTCCTTGTTTTTATATTCAGGCGATCAGGTTATAATAACACTTTCCACCAACCCATAACCACGGTATGATAGATAGAGATATGCAGAAACTCGACGAATTCATCCAGCGCTACCCCCTGCGCAAATTTGACAAGGATCAAATCCTCCTCGTGCAGGACGAACGTCCGCGCGATATTTTTTATGTCAAAACTGGCTTTATCAAGGGATATGACATCAACGTCGACGGTATCGAGCAGCACATATGGCTCGGCGCGAAATCTGACATAATTCCCTACGAATGGCTGTTTTCTGCAGTCGATAGTACGCAGCTGTTCTACAGTGCTTTTACCGAGCTGGAAGTATACGTCGTCAACCGCCAGGAACTGATCGAATTCTTCTCAAAAAACCCGGACGTCCTGCTTCATGTCGCTCATGACCTGGCTATAAAACTCAGCGAACTCACCGAGAAGTTGACTGCCACCGAAAAGCCAAAAGCCAGCGAAAAAATCGTCTACATGCTCAACATCCTAGCCAAGCGTTTTGGCGACGAAAACGAAGCCGGCGACAAAACGCAGATTACTGTACCACTGACACAGCAGGACATCGCCAATCTACTCGGCCTGACCCGTGAAACCGTTGCTACGGAACTCAAAAAGCTCAAAGACAAAGGCTACGTCTACTACGACAAATGGCAGTTCGTCGTCCACACCGACAAAATTTCCGAACTTATGTAGCCTAAACAACTTTAGCGTTCAGTGCCGTCTTGTTCGTCAGCCGGATCCATGTCACCTAGGTGGTCACTGTCCGGATCAGCATCTTCGGGATAGTTGCCATCCGCTTCGTCATGTTTTGAGCCACCGTCGGCTGCCTCTAGTTCTGGTATTGTCCCCCGGTCATCATCACCAAGTTCCGGTGTGAATATAGACTGGCTCGGATCGTCAGCTTCGTCACCTGGCAGTTCTGTCGCACCACTCACCGTGTCGTCGGTCTCCGCCAAGATATTATCGGGATCGTCGTATACTTCATCAGCTGTGTTGTCTGTCATGCACTGTCTCCTTCATAAATTTAAAACGGTAGTAGCCATCTGAGTCATAGTACGTAGCCTCGCTAATTCCGACTATCAAATAGTTCACTCGTCGAAAGTCTGCCCTTCATTTATCGGCTCCCGCAGTTTATTGAAAATCGTCAGAGGTGGTACACTGTATGGAATGCGCCCGTAGCTCAGCGGATTAGAGTACTTGGCTTCGAACCAAGGGGTCGTAGGTTCGAATCCTGCCGGGCGCACCATGTGTATGTAATCGAAGATGTATGTATGAAAGAGGAAATATGGAATTAATTATTGTACTATTACTCGCAGTAATTGTTCTACAGCTCGGGTGGATACGTGTTCGTATTGATAAAGTAAACGAAACCCTGACAAAAAAATAGCTCGGCCGTACCAACAATAGGTATACTGAGCTTATGAAGATAGTTATATTCGGTGCCAGCGGCAAAGTCGGACGACAGGTCGCACAGGAAGCGTTGAAGCGAGGACACGATATAACCGTGTTTGTTCATCATACTCCACCGAGTGATGATCCACATTTACGTATTATTCGCGGAGACGTGCATGACAAAGCCAGTATCGAGCAGGCACTCGATGGACAGGATGCCGTCATCTGCACACTGGGCAGCTGGGGAACCAAGCAAAAAGATATTTTATCGTCAGCCATGCACAGCATCGTGCCAGCGATGGAACAGCGCGGTATACACCGCATAGTTTCGTTAACCGGCAATGTGGCCGCGGCGCCAAATGAGAAGCTCAGCTTTGCCTTTATTGCCGCCCGCACGGTACTCGGTAAGCTTGCGCCCAAAATACTCCGTGACAGCGAAAATCACATTGCGCAGCTCGCAGCCAGTCAGCTTGACTGGACCGTCGTTCGGTCGCCCGTCATGGTGCCACATGGCAGTCCGACCTATGCACTCAAGCACACTGGCTCACTACTATCAGCCACTGTCAATCGCACGGCCGTGGCATACAGCCTGATTGATTTACTTGAATCTACATCGACCGAATGGCACCGTCAGGCCCCGTACATAGCACGTGCCTAAAGACTCAGGTATAATAACTTAGGTTATGCACCCGTAGCTCAGCTGGATAGAGCGTTGGTTTCCGGTACCAAAGGTCGGGGGTTCAAATCCCTTCGGGTGTACCACTTAAGATCTAATCCGTAGATACTGCAACAATACCTACTTTTATCATTAAAAAGTCACGATCGATTTCGCTATATTCAACTCACTTGTATAACAAGCTAAAGCCTCAGTACTCGTCGCCGATCACTATATATCTGAGCGGCAGTGGTTAGATCCTGTTCGAACGCCTGCAATATTACTCCGCCGTATTCGCAAACATCTGGACGAACAAGCTCTTTATCGCCTAAGGCATGATTTAAATCCCACCCCGATCGATGATTCCCTCTTTGGGCTTCGTCTAGTTCTTTACTAATAAAACAAAGTCTGCCGGCGTCAGTTACGACTATATGCCGTTGCCAGCGAGACGTAACACCATGGGTTCCATCAAGCTGATCTTGCGCCTTATCGACCTCTAATGGATTACCCATGTAATCCTTACCGCTTCTGATTACCCAGATGCCATATTCCCGAATGGTTACACCGTCCCATGTGCGAGCATAGGCAGTGTCATGACCTGCGTCTTTCCGATGCATAGAAGTTGCAAAGTCTGAAGCTTGTTTTCGCATCAACCTGACAATCATTATCTGTTCTGATAACTCTTCCTGACTCGCGTCTAGTCTAAGGCCTGGCAATTCTAAGATTGTGTCGGTAGGCGCTTGCGGTGGACTTAGTAGTACTTGATCGGGAGTTGCCATAATCTATATTTTTTCTCTATATAATTAAGCTACAAATTTTAGTATTTAATAAATTTATTGTCAACTAACTTACATGTACGGATAGACGCAGATGGCGCTAAGTTAAAACGCTTGAAAATGACTGGTCTCGTGCTAAGCACAAGCATTATTGTCTAACAGTAGGTACTTATTGTACAATCGGAATTAATGGCAAAAATATCAAACAAAAACGTTAAGGGATTTAACTTCCGCAGACTATTGCTACCTACATTAGTCGTCCTGCTCGCCATAGGTTTCATCATGCAAGCCTTGTTTATTCATACACTTTACCAACAGAGTCATGTGCAAGCCAATGTTTCCATTGCCAGATTAATTGTTGATGCTGTGGACAATATGAACAGCCCACTGCCGAAAGATCCGAAAACTGGTGTCGTTTACTTCAGCGAGGCGAAACTGGCCTTGCCGCCTACACCGACGAATATAGGCCCCATAACGTACTCCTATCACACTGCACTCGACGGCTTTGATCCTGCGCTACGGCTAGCCCAAAATAACGACATACAGTCTGCCAAATCACCCGTATTAGCAGCACAGGCGTCACTCGATAAAACTTTTGAAGGCGTTCCCAAGCTACAAGCCTGCGCCCGTGGGGTTTTGATTACCTACAATCAAAAAGACGTCCAGCATGCTGCTGGCAGCAAAGTACTGTCCGATGGCAAAACTGTGTATTTCTCTACGGAACCACTCTGCCCAAGCGAAAGCTTGCTTACATATGCGAAGACGATTGATAGCTATAATTAGTCCATACCATATATGCTTACATTGGCATACGCATCAAAACCTTAGCTCTCTTCTGCGAATAAATATGCAGCTGCTCACGGGTCAGTGATCCCGTCTGCAATGCCCGGAAATTTTTCCAGGCCGAGAAGCGCCATAGCTTTGCGAGCGCAGACATCGTCAGTTTTGCTGGCAGGCGTAGCGGACGTTGCTTCGGATTAAGTAATTTGTCGGTTCCATGGAGCGCTGCAATTGCCTCATCAATACTGGCGTGAATGATGGCATTGATCCGCCGATAATCTTTCCTATGCTTGTCTTTGGCACCGCAATCGTACAGTACCTGCGGTATGTCGTTATTGATGTGCGCATTGACTCCGAGGGCCATAATAGACAGCGGCGACGTGCGGCCGCTTCTAGCAGCGTCAAAAGCAATCCGCCAGGCAAATACTGTTTCTTCATCGTGTACGTAGCGACGCAGGGCCTCAAAATAATACCAGGCAAACCGAACGTCAAATTTTTGCAGAAACTCCGGATGCTCGAATGCGCCTGCCGCCATGTTGCGACGGACGTTATGCGTTATAATTCGGTAGACTTCAGTAAAATTATGCAATTGCTCGAGTTCTGTCGACACTAATGTTTGATCCAGCTTTTTAAGAGCTCGTTCGACATCGGCAATACTATTAAAATGATTGTTACCAAGTTCGCCGTCTACTGCGTTCGTATGCATGATTTATATCATATAGTGGGCAACGGCCGCATTCGGCAAGATATTTTATATTGATACGTCAGGTTTTGGCATATGCTGGGTATGTAAACCAGGGAGGTACCTATGGAAAAACCAATGTCCGTATCATTTGGAGTCGCACTCCTGATTCTTACGATTGCTGGCTTCGTACTAGACACTAAGCACTTACTACGGCTGATGAACATAGACGATAATCATAGTATCATCCGTGTGCCGCTAACCGCCGCGTTACTACACGCCGGTACCGACGCCAATTTGAAAACAACCCGTAAGATTCTACTTGGCACGGGACTATTGTATGTAGCTATCGGTTCAGCTGGGCTTATTGACAAAAAACTTGGCGGCCTTTTGCCCTCCAAACTTACAAAGTTTGATATTGCCTACCATTTCGCCGCCGGCACGGCAGCAATCTGGATGGGTAGTCGTAGTAGCCGTATGCTCAAGCCATAAGCCGGGACACTACGGCTTAAGTACGATTTTAATAGCATTGTCTTGCTTCTTTTGAAAGATTTCATAGGCATGCGGCGCATCGCTCAGCGGTAAACGGTGGGTCGCGAAATTATCAACGTCGAATAAATTATCCTCAAGTAGCAGCGGCAGGATTTCCTGTGTCAAAAACGGCGCGTTCGCCTGGCCCATTCGCAACTGGATTTGCTTGTCAAACAGTGCATCGAGCGATATCGGGTCAGCCTGCCCAGCGTACACGCCGGACAATGATATCGTCCCGCCCCGCCCGACCATTTCGATGGCACTATGCAGCGCAAACAAGCGGTCCATGCCGGCTGTCGTAAATATCTTTTGGGCTGCAGCATCAGGCAGCATGCCAGTCATCGTTTGGATTGCTTTGATATTTGGTGAGCCGTGCGCCTCCATCCCGACTGCATCGATGACCGCCGAAGGCCCGCGGCCGGCCGTCAAATCCCGGACAGCCTGAGCGAGTGCTTGTTGGTCGCCTTCGAATTCTCGGACGTCAATCGTATCAATACCGTTCGCCTTTGCCCTAGCCAAGCGCTCTGGCACAAGATCTATACCAATAACGGTTTTAGCGCCGAAGTATCTGGCGATACGGGTAGCCATGTCACCGATCGGGCCGAGTCCAAGCACAGCTACAGTGTCATTTTCGGGAACGTTTGCATACTTCACTGCCTGCCAAGCCGTGGGCAGGACGTCCGAAAGATACAGAAACCGCTCATCGGGCGGGCCGACGGGAATTTTTTTAGCCATAAAGTCGGCATGCGGCACGCGGAGAAACTCTGCCTGACCGCCAGGTACATGTCCGTACAATTTCGTGTAGCCGAACAGTGCGGCGCCGCGGTTGTGTTCTTTGACCTGCGTCACCTCACACTGCGTGGTTAAGCCCCTTTTGCACATGTGGCAGGCGCCACAGGCAATATTGAATGGTATAACTACCCGGTCCCCCGGCTTGATTTGCTTAACTGCCGCTCCCACCTCTTGCACTATTCCCATGGGCTCGTGTCCCATGATGTCTCCCTTGTCCATGAAGGGCGTCATAACTTCATAGAGATGCAGGTCTGAACCACAGATGGCAGTGGAGGTAATCTTGATGATTGCATCTGTTGGATCTTGAATACGAGGATCGGGAACTTCTTCGATACTAATCTTTCGTTTGCCTTGCCAGGTTACAGCCCTCATAGTCCCTCCTACATCAATTACATATCTTATACTGAGTATAGAAACTAAAAGAATTGCTACTAGTAAATTTCTCACTAGCCGACAATTTGATGCATAGGAGGCAATTTTATTGACATTATTACATTATTAGTGTATACTGTAGCAATTAACTTATATATTGGTTTTAAGCCACTTAGGAGAATACATGGTCCAACAAATTAAATTTACCCGTTCTGCGCCGTACCGCCGGACAGCAACCAGCCTTGCTCTCGCAATCGCGATGCTTGCACCTATGGGCATCGCCAGCGCAGCAGCTGCACCGAATGCCAAAGTATATGGCGCGCCAACTACTGCTACTTGCATGAGCGCGGCTAATTGCTTCGCACCTACTGCTGGCAACCGCGTCGATATCCGCATGAAGCTTGGTACGAAATTTACCAAGACTCAACAGTCATTAAATACTGTATGTCTGACCGTCAAGTTTAGTCAGGCCAACCCATTGAACCCCGGTGAACAGTTCGAAGTGACTAATTTCGCTGGTGCCATGAACGTGAGTGATACACCACAGTACCAACGTTCCGTCTGTGTTGACGCTGACGCAACAAACAACTACCTTGCTGATTTCATGAAAGGCAAATCTTCAGTTTCACTGTTCAGCAACAATATTGGCGACAGCGTGACCGTGGAAAGCGCCCAAGTCAGCTACCAATAAGCTCCAATCTTGTAGAGCTAGCCTCTGACCGAGTTATACAGGCGGACGATTTGGGATTACCTGAATCGTCCGTTTTATTGATGACTGAAATACATAGTCACGCGGCACGGTTCTTGGCTGAAATTCTGGAACTGATACAGCAGCACGTACTTTGATTCGCCCGGTATCTCGAATCGTTCGTGCGAGATACCCATGTCATCGTGCATTTCCGGCTGGCAGACCAGTCGCACATACGGATCCTTGACCGCCGCATTATATACTCCTGCCTGCACTGCCTTACCACTACACGGTTGGACGGTGATTGTTTTCTTGGCAATGTTCTGTGGCAATTGCTCAAGATAGGGTGCAGATTTAGCCTGTTTAGCCATAATAATATCCTTATACATCATGGAGCACATTTTGTAGGCTCACTATAATTTTCGATTCCGTTGCCTGTGTCGCCGAATAAATATCACATATACGGAAGGCATCGCCTAAGCTACAATGAAAACGGTAATTAATATGTCATAATCTATTGATTAATGGCAACATTAATGTTACAGTAGCTTAAGAAACACTTTATAAACATTCAAGGCGAACCAACACTGTTTATGATACCTCCGGAATCGGAAACATGTCAAGGATTTACCATAAGGACCTTACAACTCCATGCTCTATTTTAGTAACCAAGAACTTGCCAACACACACCATGTCTCAGTTCGAACTGTACGTAACTGGATAGAATCAGCAAAAAGCGGAAAACTAGACATTACTCTACATACCAAAGGAGAACGAGTTTATATTGCTAATACATCCAAAAATATAGCTGTTGTCCAGGGGCTAGCAAAAACCGGTAAAAAATTCAGGCCTCACCGATCCCAAAAGACCGTAACACCAAAATCCGAGTTTTACGAATTATATACACAGGGACAGTTATATGACATTGTATCTGATTTAGAGATTAACCACGAAATACCACGTAAATACAATTACTTCGGTAAAGGTGCAGACAACTGGAATAATTATGCTAAGCGATTATCTCAAGAAGACACGCCAAATACGCTCAAAGCTTCAATAGAATTACTCCAAAACAACCAAGAATATCTTGATTACTTATTAGAGCAATACGATCAAATCAACGTCATAGACGTTGGCGTAGGTAATTCTCTACCAGTCAGAGAGTTCTTAGGTCGATTGCTAGAAAAAAAGAAAATTGGTCGTTATATTGGCCTCGATATTAGTCCGACCATGCTTAAAATTGCTGAATCAAATATACAAAGCTGGTTTGGAGGCGACATTATATTTGAAGGGCATGAGGTAGACATAGATCATGAGCGTTTCGGAAATTTATTAGCAGAAGAATATATCAAGACTGATTCAAGTCGCACAACAAATCTGATTATGTTCTTGGGAGGTACAATTGCTAATTTCCGAAAACCAGAAACAGTACTGCAAGTCATACACGACAGCATGGGCGTCAATGACTTCTTTATCCATTCGCAAAAACTTGATACTCTATCAAGCCGCCGTTACTTCGACTTCAATCCTACACCATCTACATCCCAATTAGCACCCCTCCATCAGTATATTTTTGATTTGCTCAATATTGACGATTCCCTCTATGAAGTAGATATGGGATTAGATAAAACTCATCACGAGCGGTACATTAGAGTTATTTTGAAAGTCGGGCTAGACATACGATTCCGTTTCCAAGGCGGTGAGCGAGTCATAAGTTTTGACAAAAATGACAAAATTTTGCTTTGGCGAGCTCGACAAAATAATGTCACTGGCGTCGTAAACCAGTTAACTGAAAACGAGTTCTATCCTATACATATAAGCCAGACTAGCAATCAGGAGTTTGTTTTAACCGTATCTCGTATCCGACGAGACTAATTATGACTTCCGTCTCGCATCGCCCCTGCATGTACACTCGTATTTGATATATTAATAACATGCAGGAACACATCAATCCTCCCCGATCACAGCGAAAGCCGCTACGGCAGCTCGTACCGAAGCTGTTACTCGTGTCTGCATATTTTTGGGTGCCGACACTTGTCTTTCTGTATCTCGCGAATCACATCAAAGCCAACGGACCGCTGCCTGGAGATATAGCCGTACTTAATGCACTGCGGCAGCTGTCAAGCCCCACCCTGGATACAGCCATGATTGCCATTACGACACTCGGCAGTGCCGTAGTGGTTATCGCTGGAGTGGCCATAGCTACCGGCATACTGGCATATTTGCATCGTCGCAGACAGGCAGTATTCCTGCTATTCAGTGCGGCCGGTACCGGGGCGATCAACATCGGTTTCAAATATTTATTCCAACGTGATCGGCCGTCGCTCTGGCAGCAGATCGTGACTGAAAACGGCTTTTCGTTCCCGAGCGGCCACGCCATGATATCAAGTGCACTTGCGCTCAGTGTCATACTGATATGCTGGAACACACGTTACCGTGTATGGGCAATCGTGGGTGGGAGTGTCTACTTCCTACTTGTCGGACTCAGCCGGTTGTATCTCGGCGTGCATTTCCCTTCTGATGTGCTCGGCGGCTGGTGTGTCAGCCTGCTCTGGATTCTGACACTGCACTACGCATTCGACCACTTCGGCAAGCGTAGAAATACATCGTCCACTACAGTGCCCGGTCGTACTACGTAATTATTTCTGTAAGTTAAGTAAATAATTTAACTGGAAGTCTCTGTTTCTATTGATATAGTTTGATGTATTAATTAATACGGAGGATACACCCATGCGGGATAGCACAGATTCGGCAAGCCGATATTTGGATAATTTTTTAGAACATATTGTAAACGGAATACCGAAGTTGCTCGGTGCTCTTGTCGTACTGCTGATCGGCTATTTTGTTGCTAAAGCAATTTCTGCGGCTATACGCAAGTTGCTCCAAACCGCGAAGTTGAACCAGCACGTTCACGCTGGCAAGGGCGGTAACATCATTCAGCGGGCCGTACCAGATCCAACCAACCTGCTCGCGACTATCGTATACTGGGTTGTATTTCTGTTTGCGATCTCCATTGCCGTATCAGTACTCGGTATACCGGTACTCGTCGACTTCGTTCGAGCCGTATACGGATATCTACCGAACATCTTCGCCGCAATCCTGATCTTCCTTGTGGCCGGCGCCATTTCAGCCGGAGTAGCCACACTCGTAACGACTGCGATGGGCGACACGCCAACTGGCAAAGTAATAGCCGCAGCCGCTCCAGTGCTCGTCATGGTAATCGCAGTATTCATGATTCTAAACCAACTCAAAATCGCCCCGGCTATCGTGACTATCACCTACGCGGCACTGCTCGGCAGTACTGCGCTTGGTATGGCGCTTGCCTTCGGACTTGGCGGGCGCGAAGTGGCAGGCCGGATGCTTCAGGACTTGTACGACAAAGGCCAGGACCAAAAAGGCCGTGTCGTAGCCGATTTCAAGCATGGCTCTAACGAAGCCAAGCAGCGAGGCAAAGACCTCCGCGGCAAAATGTAGCATAAGCTACGCTTAGTAAAACACCCGGACCAACATCCGGGTGTTTTTATACTATCGTAATTACAATACTACATAAAAATACCCCGTCAGTGCGGGGTATTTTTATTAGTAATACATGGGGCTAGCGACCGCTTGTCAGCTGGTGTAAGTCGCTCCAGTCATCACGTATATCTTGATCAAGTGAGTTAAATTGATTATCTGCTACTCGTTGCCAATCTTTACGTGTCATATCATCATCTCCTTAGTTCAGTACGTATAACTATACCGGCAATCAATGAGCTGTGTTGTGAATTATTTAGCTTAACCACATTAAATATTTGTAAAAATTACAAATATTTAAAGGCTGTGCTGCTACCTCTATTCGTTCGGCGATTGACGGTCACGTGGATCGGGTAACTGTTTCGGACCCTGGTAGCGTGCATGCAGTAAGGCTTGCTGCAAAGCAGCAGAGACTGCTTCAGCCTGCTGCAGGCTCATGCCGACTCTAGCGATTGGTTGCGGCTGCGGCTGGCCATTGACCATACCTCCGGCTTGCGTAAATGTCATAACGACACCGGCGTTATTAAGATGTATATCGACACCGTCGGTATACTGCGTCCTGGCGTCAAATGCCAGCAACATAACAACCGGCTTGCCGGACTGCATGTCATCATGCAAATTTGAATGGAGTATATCCGGGTTGGAGCGGCGATCATAACCAGCAAGTTCCCACAGCTGCACAGCTTCGGTATCCTGCATGTTGAAATGGCTGATAAGCAGCATCAATATCTCTTCGCTCGGCCGTTCAATCCCCTGTTCTATCCGTTCCAGAATATCTTCGTTGATTTCAACGGCACCAGATACTTCAGCAAGTGTTTCAGAATTATGCTCGCGCAAATACTTCAGATGAGTTCCGAGTGTCTTGAATGGTGGGGTGTATTTGGACTCTTGCACCCTTTTATAATAGCCTCGTTATCCGCATGAGGCAAGCACGAGCGGGGTGTACGTAGCCGATCTTATCTGTATACTACAAGCATGAATATCGTAGAAAATGTCGATCTGTCTCAATACACAACTATGCGTCTTGGCGGCAAAGCCCGTTATATGACGGAAGTAACATCTCGAGGTGACATCGAGGAAGCTGTCCAGTGGGCCGTCGATAACAAAATGCCACCGCTGATGATTGGTGGGGGCAGCAACATATTCTGGCGTGACGAAGGCTTCGACGGTTTGCTTATCGTCAATAAGATTATGAAATACGAGGATTTTGCCGAAGATGACATTAATCACTACGTTACGATTGGCGCGGGAGAAAATTGGGACCACGCAGTTGAACGCACCGTCAATGCAGGACTGTCTGGAATTGAAGCGCTGTCGCTAATACCGGGCACTACTGGTGCCACACCAATTCAAAATGTCGGCGCCTACGGCCAGGAGATCGCCGACGTGCTTGTCAGCGTCGAGGCCTACGATCTACATACAAGAACTTTTATGACCATACCAGCTATCGACTGCGCACTTGGCTATCGTACCAGCCGTTTCAAGACAGTTGACCGCGATCGGTTTCTGATCAGCAGTATCACGCTCCACCTCATGAAACAAAATCCGGCGCCGCCATTTTATAGAGCGCTCGCGGATTATTTTAGTTCTCAAAATATTACGGCTTATTCACCGCTTTCTGTTCGCAGTGCGGTTATTGATATTCGATCGCAAAAACTACCGGACCCGGCAATAGTCGCCAATAACGGTTCGTTTTTTGCAAACCCTATCATTGACGGAGCAATTCTGACGCAGCTGCAGGCAGACTTTCCAGATATGCCACGCTGGCCAACTGATGACGGCCGTGTCAAAATACCGGCAGCCTGGCTGATTGAACATGCCGGATTTAAAGATTATCATGACCCAGAAACAGGTATGAGTACATGGGCACAGCAACCGCTCGTGCTCGTCAACGAAAGCGCCCATAGTACGGCAGACCTCCTAAAATTCAAAACCAAAATCGTTGACGCCATACAGGCAAAGTTTCAGATCGCCCTTGAACAAGAACCAGAATTATTGCCGTAGTCAGTATCTGTCTTGTAGCCAACCGAGCAGATGCGGCGTTGCAGTCAGGCCTGCTGGGTATCACTCGGCAGCGGGAATGTCAGTGCAAAGGCTATAACTTCGCTGTGAATTGCAGCTAGTTCCGTATCGTCCTCGCGGGCATCTATAGCGCGTTTCATCCAATCAGCTAACGTGGCCATATCGTCTTCCGCTAGCCCGCGGGTTGTGATTGCTGGTGTGCCGAGCCGGATGCCGCTCGGACGGAACGGAGGCAGCGTATCGTCGGGGATCGAATTTTTGTTGAGTGTTAAGCCAATTTTATCGAGAGCTTCCTCGGCAATTTTGCCGTCGATGCCAAAGCTTTTATGTATGTCTGCCAATATAAGATGATTACTGGTGCCGCCAGTTACCAAGGAAAAGCCCCGTGATTGCAATTCATCAGCCAGACGAGCGGCATTTTTGACCACCTGCGCGGCATATGTCTTAAACTCGGGCTGTAGGGCTTCGCGGAATGCAACGGCTTTGGCAGCAATGATATGCTCATGCGGACCGCCTTGCATACCGGGAAACACAGCTCGGTCGATGAGCGTTGGAATGTTTTCCAACGTCTTGTCAGGAGCTTTGAGCGGGTTACCGACGGTACCCATAGACAGAATGAGCCCACCGCGTGGACCGCGCAGCGTCTTGTGTGTTGTTGTCGTGATGACATGAAATCCGTAATCAAATGGATTTTTGGCGACACCCGCAACGATCAAGCCGGCAATGTGAGCCATATCAGCCATCAGCAGACAGCCGTCGATCGATTTGCCGATTTCTGCGAACTTTGCATAATCCAGTTCTCTCGGATAGGCACTGAATCCAGCCAGTATAATCTTCGGCTGATGCGTCCGGGCCAGCTCAGCCAGCTCGTCGTAGTCAATTTCGCCAGTTGCCGGATCTTTCATTTTGTAACGAATAAAGTTGTACAGCTTGGCGCTGCGCGTCACTGGTGCGCCGTGCGTCAAATGCCCGCCGTGTCCGAGGTCCATCGCCAGCACCGTGTCTCCCGGTTCAAGCCAGGCGCTGTAGACTGCCTCATTTGCCGGCGCACCAGAGTGCGGCTGGACATTGGCATGATCTGCTCCGAACAGCTGCTTGGCCCGCTCGATAGCGATCCGTTCGACTTTGTCGGTATTTTCCTGCCCGCCGTAGTAGCGTTTGCCCGGATAGCCCTCAGAATATTTATTCGTAAAGACGCTGCCCATGGCGGTGAGTATGTCGCGGCTGACATAATTTTCAGATGGAATCAGCTCTAAGCCTTCGCGTTGGCGTTTTTCTTCGGCAACGATCAAATTTCTAATGTCGCTGTCTTGCATATCATCAATATTCATAGCAATCCCCTATTTACAGTAATTTATTTGAATGTGCAGTGAGCAAAGAGAATTAAACCATATTTCCATTGTAGCAAGCTTGCTGCCGGAGCGTGGAAGATCTATACTTTACACAGACATACGTAGACATAAGCAACTAAAATTTTAGCAATAATTATCCTTGCGGCTACATATCATATATGGTAATATTAAGCCATATGGATAGTACAAACGAAAAAATTGGTCAACTTATTGCTCATATAAGGCAAGAACGTAACATTACTCAAGCGGAATTTGCCCGGCGGCTCAAGACATCGCAGTCGGCTGTCAACCGCATGGAACACGGCAAACAAAATCTGAGCCTCGAGACACTCGGTCGTATCAGCGACGTACTGAACAAACAGCTTATCAGCGTCAATGGTGGCGGGTCGATGAACCTCAAGATCGAAGGCGGCCACGAATTATCCGGTGAAATTACGCTCAAAACCAGCAAAAACGCCGCCGTCGGTTTGCTCTGCGCATCACTACTGAACAAAGGTGTTACTAAGTTCAAATCTTTTCCGCGGATCGAAGAAGTCAACCGCATCATCGAAGTCCTCGAAAGCATGGGCGTCAGCGTCAAATGGCTTCCGGGTAATGACCTGGAGATCCGCCGGCCTGCCGAACTCAAACTCGACAAGATAAACGGCGTTGCGGCTCGTAAGACCCGCTCGGTTCTCATGATGATCGGGCCACTGCTCCACGACTACGAATCGTTCAAGATTCCTTACGCTGGCGGTTGTAAACTTGGAAGTCGCACAGTAGCGCCGCATCTGTATGCTCTCGAAGAGTTTGGTGTTTCTATCGCTGCAACGACCGGCAATTACCAAGTAACCGTCAACAAAAAGCCAGCTGGCCGCATCGTGCTGTACGAGTCCGGGGACACAGTTACTGAAAATGCCTTGCTGGCCGCTGCCCGCACACCCGAAGAAACTATTATTCAATTCGCCAGCGCCAATTATATGGTGCAGGACGTCTGCTATTTCCTGCAGAAACTCGGCGTCGCTATCGAAGGCATCGGCAGCAGCACGCTCCGCATCAAAGGCGTCAAAGACATTAAGAAGAATGTCATATTTGCACCATCTGAAGACCCGATCGAAGCCATGTTCTTTACGTCGGCTGCCGTCACCACCAACTCGAGCATCACCATCCGGCGTGTCCCGATCGACTTCATGTCTCTCGAACTGCTCAAACTCCGCAAAATGGGCCTCAGCTTCGACGAAAGCGACCGCTACAAAGCAACCAATGGCAAAACTGACCTAGTCGATCTGACAATTCACAAGCACAATGGCAAGCTCAAAGCTTTGACGGAAAAGATTCACGCCAATGTCTACCCAGGCCTCAACCAGGACAATCTGCCGTATTTCGTCCCAATCGCTGCCGTCGCAGCCGGCCGCACCCTGATACACGACTGGACATACGAAAACCGCGCTATCTACTACACCGAAATGACCAAAGTCGGTGCCTCGGTCGAACTGGCAGATCCACACCGCGTATACGTCCAAGGCCCAACCAAATTCCGATCGGCCGATGTCGTCTGCCCGCCTGCCCTGCGCCCGGCCAGCCTGCTGCTCATCGGTATGCTAGCCGCGAGTGGCACCAGCATCCTGCGTAATGTCTACACCATCAACCGCGGTTATGAAGACCTCGCCGAACGCCTTAACTCACTTGGTGCTCAGATATCTGTGTTGCACGAGCTTTAGATCTGTATATTCGAACCAGCCCTAAACCTGATCGGTCGGATTATCAGCGCCCCAATCTTGATTTAACCACGAGCATAATAACAGTTTCTTACTATACTTGTATTTTTGTATAATTTGTTGTACATTAGTATCAACGTTATATGTTGAGAGGTTAATGTCATGCGGTCGTACACGGCGGCTCCTATTATTATGCGAAACGCGGTATTTTACCTGCCACGTTTTCAGTCAGATCGAATATCTGCGAAAAACATTCAATATATTCCGCGGGTAGCTACACCTTCTCGGCGACCCATCACATACTCCACTAATCGTTCCAATGCGTCACGGCATACAAAGTCTATGACGATCAACCGACAATTATCAGCCGGTCAAGAAACATATACCACATCATACAAAAGCATAAATGAACCATTGTTGACTTATAGTACAACTTATGATAATATAATAAACGATACCGAGATGCGATTCAGGGAAGGTGCGGACAATGATGGTATGTCTGATGTCATGTCAGAGAATCCCACTGCTCCGCTGCCTAAACAATCGGCCGACGATGAATTAAATAATGGAGATGTGACAATGGCACGTGCAAAAAAATATCCACTTCTTATTGGGCTTATATCTTCAAAAAACCCAGTGCCAGCACTTGTTTTGACTGTACAATCCTTATTTGAAGGTGGCGCTGCTCGCGTCGTCGTTGTGGACGACGGATCCGACGATCCCGAATCAATTGCTATTTTTGACCAAGCCGAAGCAGTTGGCGCAAAAGTAATCCATCTCAAAAAAAATGTCGGCAAATCAAAGGCACTCAAAAGAGGATTCAAAACCTTGCCGAAGAACTGTATTATCGTACAAACCGACGACGATACGCTGGCCGGCAGGCTGTCTGGCCCAGCACAACTTATTATTGAAGGTAAGGCTGATATCGTTGATATTCGAGTCGAGACCACCAAAACCCATTCCTTAATCGGTGTATTACAAGAGTTTAATTATTGGCTTGTAAATGCTGTCACCAAACGCATTCAAGACATTTTCCGGGCACGATTATGGATGTCCGGCGCATCTGTGATGTACAGCTATCAAGCTGGAAAAGAGTTGATTCTTCACGAAGCCGAAACTATGACTGAAGATACCGAAGGTTTATTCCGGGCTCGAACAAAAGGCTGGAAAGTACGCTATTATGCAAAGCACGACGGCCAATTCCTGACAATGGTCCCAGAAGATTTCTCCGGTCTGCACAAACAATGGAAAAGATGGTCTATTGGCAACGGCCAGGTCATTGGAATATATGGAATGGGTGGTGGCAATGCGCGTATTTCGACTATCAATATTATTTCATGGTTCAATTTACTCGTGTCACCCATACTCGTGTCACTTCAGTTTGGCGCAGCTTCAACTATGCTTTGGGCATCAGGCTGGGGAATCATCATGGGATTCATTGGAGCTATCCGTTTGAAGCGCATGCGCGTTATGTTAGTCGGCATGTTTCTTCCATACATTACAGCAGTCTGGGCGCTCCATGCCTTCCAAGGCCTCCTGCTTGCATATTGGCGCGCCCGTTCAGGCGTCAAAACCTCTCTGACATGGGTATCTCCGAAGCGTACCACTATTGATGTTGATGCCATGCCGCTACAATCATAGACAACATAATCCCTGAAAGACAGATTCACATGCTCAATAAACTCCAACAACGTTCATTCTACCGACTACTGACTGGTTTACTAGTTATAAGCATTACGCTGACACCACTAGCAAGCCGCATGGTGTCAGCAGCAGGTACTAACCTGCTCGCAAATCCATCAGTCGAAACACAGCAAGGTGCCGCACCAGTCAGTTGGCGGGCAGACGATTGGGGCACGAGCACCACTCGCTTAGGCGTGACGAACGACGCACGCAGCGGCACATACGCCCTGACCGTCAGCAGTTCCGCACGTACCAGCGGAGATGCAAAATGGATAGCTGATGCAGTCCCTGTTACTGCCGGCCAAAAGTACATATACACCGATTATTCTAAAGCATCAGTTACTACGCAGCTCATTGCTGCCTATACTGACGCGAGCGGCGCTGTGTCATATATGTACCTCGGCGACGTGCAGCCGAGTACTAACTGGCAAGCCAACAGTATTAGCTTTACCGTTCCAGCTGGCAAACAACAAGTTCGCATACTGCATATCTTGGGCACCGCCGGTACGCTGACGACGGATGATTTTAGCCTGACTGCCGAAGAGCAAGTCGTGCCGCCACCTGCAAGTAGCAATAACATGATCGCCAACCCATCAATGGAAGCGTCAAATGGCAGCGCACCAGCTGGATGGCAATCTGATTCTTGGGGCACAAATACTGCGAGATTTACTTACCCTACCAACGATGGTCGCACGGGAACATCAAGCGCAAGCGTTCAAATCAGCAATTACACTGATGGCGATGCAAAATGGTATTTCACGCCCGTCAGCGTCCAGCCAAACACCGCCTACAACTTTAGTGATTACTATAAATCAACCGCAACAACACACTTGGTCGTACGTTTTGATGACGGCGCGGGCAATTATACCTACAGCTGGCTCACGAGCCCGGCCCTTGCTAGTAGCTGGACGCAGCTGAGCGCCAGCTTCACTACACCGGCCGCCACCAAGTACGCTACAGTACTGCACGTCCTGGCAGCAAATGGAAGTTTACAAATGGATGACGTAGTACTCAAGCCAGCCGTACAGACGACTCCGCCACCCGTTTCGACAAACAGCATGCCGAATCCATCATTCGAAACAGCCAACCCCAATAATCCAAACTTGCCTGATGGTTGGCAACCTGGCGGTTGGGGCACAAACTCGGCAAGCTACAGCTACCTTACGGGTGGGCATACCGGCTCTCGAAGTGCAAAAGTCCAGATCAATTCCTACACAAATGGCGCTGCTTACTGGCGCACGGCAGCTGTACCGGTAACCGGCGGACAGCTGTACGATTTTACAGATTACTACCAATCCGACGTATCGACTGAGATCGACGCCACAATAATTATGAAGGATGGTAGCTACCGTGATGTTTATCTTGGCACAGCATTCAAAAGTCCGGACAGCTGGACCAAATACCAGCTGCAGTTCATGATTCCTGCCGGTGCAGCTTCCATTATTATCTATCACGTTATTTACAGTGTTGGCTACGTGACAACCGATGATTACAGTCTGTCACCGTTCAGCTATCAAGGTTTCGATAAAGCCATGGTTAGTATTACCAATGATGACGGTTTTGCCAGTCTGTACACTAACGGCTTGCCCGTGCTGCAAAAATACGGCGTACCGATGACCGCCTATGCTCTGTCCAGCTACATTGACGCACCAAAGTATATGACGACAACTCAACTGAAGAGTCTCGCAGCAGCGGGCATAGAAATCGGTTCGCACTCAGTGGATCATGCCGATCTGACGCAGCTGTCGGCCACAGCCCAAGACGCTCAGCTAAGGTCATCCCAGACAACGCTCCAAAACCTGCTTGGCTTGCCTGTAACAAATTATGCTGCTCCATACGGAGCCTATAATCAGCAGATAGTCAGCAGTGCTCAAAAGTACTATCAGAGCTACCGCGGCGTCCAGTCAGGCTACAATGCCCGGAACAATTTTGACATCATGAATTTGCGGGTACAAAACGTCGAATCGACAACTGCTGTGTCCGACATACAAAATTGGCTGCAGCAGGCCGCCGTTACTAAAACCTGGTTGATTCTGGTGTATCACGAAATCGATGCCAACCCTGTTGATGCAACCCACAATACAATGCCAGCCAACTTTGATGCTCAAATGGCAGCGGTCAAAAACAGCGGCTTGACGCTCAAAACTGTTTCTCAGGCGTTAGCCGAACTCAAACCGCAACTTTAAATCCTAGTGCGCCGTATCGTAGAGCCAGATGCCAATTCCGGCGGCGGTCGTATCTGCAGCAAACGAGCTGAAGGCAGCGGCCGACGCCGCGTTGTCGCCCGGGCTATGCCAGTATGACCAATCAATGCCTTCGCTAAGATCGGCTTTGTTTTCGGCGAACACGTGAATAGCCACTGTGAAGCCCTGCGCTTTTGTCAGAATTGCCTGCTGCGTAATCCCCTTTAGCATGATCTGCCTATCTGCAGCCACCATCGACACAGTTGCCTTAGGCTGGCCCGCATAGATCCGGCCGAAAGTGCCGGAATTTAACCAGATTGCATTGACTCCCAGGTAGCGTGCTGCCTCGACCGCCAGATCACTTCTCAAAAATATTTTCGGATCATACAAAGTGCTTGGCGGCTGGTTGGCAGGCCCTGCCCATGGAAAGCCCTGGATACCAAAACTGTCGATCAAACCCTTTGGAATACTACGCACATAGGGCACTAGACTGGCGTAGCTGCCCTGCCCCCATGTCTCACCGACTGGATATGTTTTACCATCTAGCATCAAAGCTGCCTGACTACCAGGAAAATGCTGCTTTAAGCTTGACGCTGTCCGCGTAACAACCTGGGCGTAGATTGTCGGATCTGTCGTACTCCACACTGGTAAATTACCTTCTGGCAAAAATACCCATGTTCCCATTTCCGTACTGGTAACCCCTGCCGACTGCAATGCTTTGAAGTAGGTGTCTACCGCTCCGTCATACGCCCCGCTTCCGTACGCACGCAAATCAAGCTTGGCACCTTGCAGATCATTCGGTTCCATAAAAACCAGCGGCGCAACACCGGCACGGGCAAATGCCTTCAATACACCGGCTATCCCGGCCGCACTGGTATGTGCCTGCTCGACTGTGCTCGGAGTCGGGACGAAAAATGATACTTTGCTGGCGACAGCACCGCCGCACAACTGTTCGTACTCAGCTAATTTGCGCAGTTCAGGCACCGTTGATGAGCTTAATCCAGCATGTTTGGGGCCGTAGCCAGTACAGGCTACGTTCTTGACAGCAGCACCTTGAGCTGCGGATTGCTGGCTGGCGGCAGCTCTTTCCGTTGCGGCCGTAGAAGGTAGAGGCGGCTTTTCATTTGGGGCACTTTTGGGTGACTGCCCCTTTTTGATCGTCGGCATAGCAGACGAGCTATCGTCACTAGACTGACTGTTTGCCCCGAAGCCGAGCGCTTGTAAAATCGTATTTCTTCCTGGATGCATTGCTATTCCTATAGTTAATATCAGTACAATCGGCAAAAATATACTGAGTCTTGTGCGGTAATTAAGGGGCAGCCGACGCATCAGTCCTTTATGTATTCTCTGGCCGTATCTATATACCATGCTGATCTTATCATAAAGCATAAATTGGCGGAGACGCAATTTCATGTCTTTATTATAAGGCTTATGCTATCTATAAACCACACGCATGTAAATTATACAGCGCCGCCATTACCTTATTATCAGTTGATCTGGGCAGTATGACAACTATTTTTGATTGATGTACGGGTAGTACTGTATTGACTCTACGCGCAATGAGGCCGGCAAGGCGTCACGGTCGATGCCATCAATCGGGAAGTTTTTTCGGTCCTGTCCGGCCCATGTTCCGCCCATGGCAATATTTATAATCAGATAAAACCGCTGGTCGTATGGCCATGATCGATAGTCAGCGCCAGCTGGCTTGGCATACGAGAAAAATGTTTTGCCATCAACCTTATACGTCAGACTTGTTGGCGTCCACTGCACTTCATAGTTATGAAATGTTGTATCATTACCCGGAATTTTAACTGTATTAAAGTAGGTTCTATCGACACCATTACTGTCATACGACAGTGAGTGAGCCACGCCGTAAACGACGTTCGGTTGTCGGCCAATGGCCTCGGCGATGTCAATTTCCCCATCTGCCAAATGACTTGATTCGGTTGGTGAAATCAGGGCTGCGTACTTGGGTTGACTCGGCAACATCCATATCGCCGGCCACGTCCCCGTGGCTTTTGGCAGCTTAGCACGCACGACAATCCTACCGTATAAAAAGTCTTGTTTTGTCTTGGTATCGATTCTAGCCGAGGTATACGGCGCTCCCGGCTGCGCGCCATTCCGTGCTTCCAGCACAAGGCTACCATTTTCAATTCGGACATTTTGCGGACTAGCAGTATATATCTGCTGTTCCTCGTTCGTCCCCGAGCGTCCTTTGAATATATTTAAAAATCTTTCGCTTACTGACCCATTAGCTGCTTGTCTATAATCGAGCACAAAACTCGGACAAGTAGCAAAATCCTGTGTATGACTCGGCGCGCTGGCAGTACATTTAGGTACAGTGGTGTCGCTGTATACGCTATCGTCTGGGACGAGCAACATCGTGGCCCCACCTGAAGATGAGAATATGGCAGATACCTTACTGACGATAGTGTCACGGACGACATCAAACGGCACAAACATGGCAAACGTGGCCACTGCCAATATAGCAGTTACGGCAACAGCCTTGAGGAATACAGCTATCTTTTGGCGATACGTTCGCAAGCTCTTGCTTCCAGTGCGGATTCGAGGGAATAGCCGCATAACACTACTCCGCATAAGCACTATGTTCATAAATATATACTACATTATTATTGGTTATTTGTCAATGTTATACAATAAAAAGCTTATTTATAAACTGCACATTCTGAAAAACTATGACTCACACTAGTTTTCTGCTATAATCGCCCCTGTTATTGCAATATTGCCATAATAGATATAACTTCGTCTATAACAAGACAAGTTGGCATTCATTTTGCTCGACAAGCACATGCGGGTGTCGTATATCGGTTATTATCCCAGTTTTCCAAACTGGTGAGCGGAGTTCGACTCTCCGCACCCGCACCATCAAAGCAGGCAATATGAAGATCATAAGTATAATTTTTCAAGACATCGCCCCTATTCTACTCCTCATAGGATCTGGCATCGTGCTACTATACACGGTTATTTCAATACAAAGCGGTGTGTTTGAATGGCTAACAATTAGTATCGGACTGATTTTGGTTACTTTGGTTACTATGGCAATACTGATGGTCCGGTTTGTACAAAAACATAAGCAGATTAGCTGGAACGACGCTCTTTTCGGACTTTTTGTCTGGCCATAATATTACATTCAGTATAATACAATTAGGTGCATGCCCTGGTAGCTCAGCTGGATAGAGCAGGAGACTTCTAAGCTCAAGGTCACTGGTTCGAATCCAGTCCGGGGCACCATCGACTTTCGTATCTGTTATTTTTATTGACCCGAACATCACTTCCGAACTTTGCTATAGTTAGGTAATGAATGAAATCAGAGTAATTGCCCCTTCAGATAGCTGGAAAGTTAAAAGAGAGGGTTCTTATACTAGAGCAAGAGAGCGTTTTGAAGAAGCTGGCTATAGAATTAGTTATAGTCAAAATATTAAATCTTTATTACATCTAGGTACCGCTTCCGCAAAGCTTAGAGCTGAAGATTTCAATAATGCTTTTGCTGATAAAAATGTCAGTGCTGTTATAGCACTTCATGGCGGATTTTCAGCGAATGAAATTTTACCGCTCATTAACTGGGATATTGTCAAGAACAATCCTAAACCGCTTATTGGATACTCCGACATTACGGTACTGGTAAATGCAGTACATGCTAAAACTGGAAATACCGCGTTTCTAGGTCCAAACTTCGGAACTAATGGCTATGAAGACTTGTGGCAATACAGTATTGAGGGTGTGCTAAAAGTTTTGAGCGGTCAGACGTCATATACTCTACACGCTAGTAAAAAGCATATTGATGATGACGCTATCCATATTTCCAAGCCTTGGAACGTTCTTCAGAAAGGTACCGGAGAAGGAAAATTACTGGGCGGCAACATTCAGAGTTTCTTCCTGCTCCAAGGCACTGAGTATCTCCCTAAGTTTGACTGCGATTATATTTTAGCCATAGAAGATGACTCTTTATCAAAGGAGTACACTCTACACGGACTATCTCGTAACTTGGAATCTATTTTGCAGCTACCTGGTGCTCGTAAAAATATAAAGGGCATTTTGATTGGTCGCTTTGAGTTAGCCAGTAAGGTAAGTGACTCTGACTTAAGGAGCGTTATCAGTTCCAAAAGTCTTGAAGTTCCGGTAGTTAGCAACGTAGATTTCGGGCACACAACGCCAATGGCAACCTTACCTATTGGCGGCACTTTAAGTATTGAGGCCCTTACAAATACTCCAGTTATAAAAGTAATATCTTACTGATAAACTGACCCTTACTGTTTCGTGAACTACAAATACTGCCTACTCACAGTTAATCCTTTAGATATATCAACAATGGCCTGATAGTAATCCGTTCGGAAAACGTCTACTACGGGGCACCAAACTAAAAGGGCTAGCCTTGGTTAGTCCTTTTAGTTTGGCTCGAATCGGATGCGAACCGGTGACGCAGATTTGCTTTAGCAAAGATGCAAGTCACTGGTTTGGTCGCCAAGTCTGCCCGCAGATGCTTGCATCGAGGACGGGTGCAGGCGTGCGCTATCCAGTCCAGGGCACCACTTCCGGAAACCTACTTTTTAATCAGTTATCCTAGTTCTGATATTAGCTACACCAAGCTGGACGAAAGTACTAAGCACTATCTGTTAATATATTGACATGATAGCTGCAGCAATATTTGATATGGATGGCTTGCTTATAGACAGCGAGCCTTTTTGGCATAAGGCCCACATTCAAACCGTACAAACGTACGGTCATGAATTGAGCGCTGAGGACGTACGGCTTAAGGCAGGGCATAAGACGATTGAGATTGCACAAAATTGGATTGAGCGCTTTGAATTGGACGTTACTGCAGACGACCTATGCGTACAAATCGTAGATAGAGTCATCGTTTTGATAGAAGAGGATGGTCGAACATTACCGGGCGTTTACGAAGCTCTCGAACTATTTGCACGGCATGATGTACCTATGGCGATTGCTTCTTCAGCTTCTCCTGAAGTCATAGATGCAGTAATACAGAAACTAGAACTTAGCAAGTATATTCTTTTTGCTTACTCGGCAGTCCATGAATCCAAAGGCAAACCGGATCCTGCCGTATTCTTAACTACCGCAAAGAAGCTCGGCGTAGAACCCGCTGACTGCCTTGTGTTCGAAGATGCTCTTTCAGGCATAAAAGCGGCTAAATCTGCAGGCATGAAGTGCATAGCAGTTCCGGAGAAAATAAACAGTAACAAACGAGAATTCATAGATGAAAGCGACTTGATACTTCATAGTTTACGCGAGCTAGATTGGGATGTGGTCAAGGCATTGTTTGAGATAGGCAAGTTCTAACTTGGTACAGAATGCTGCACCACACGAATTTTAAAATTTTTATCTGCAATTTCGATCCAAGTAGGGCCACCGGCCAGTACAGGCGCACAGCCTGAGACCGCCTCCACAAATCCTCAATAACATGTCAGATTATACGTACATTTGATACAGTTAAATTATGCTTATCATTTCTTTGATAGCCATCGCTCTCGTAGATAGCTTGAATCCTTCTATCATTCTGATGACGCTGTACCTGCTGAGCACCGAAAAGCCAATGCGTCGTACGGCAAGTTACATATCAGCAGTCTTTCTCACTAACTGGGCTTTGGGTTCACTGGCGTTCTTTGGTCTAGGAGCTGTATTTAGCATTTTACTAGATAGGATCTTATCGACGACCGCATGGTGGGTATATGCACTTCAGTTTGTTGCCGCTATTCTATTGTTGTACTTTGCGTTTTCAATGAAAAACACACAAGATGCATCATTAAAAAAGAAGCCTCGTGCGATAAATCCGAAAGCAACTTTCGCTTTGGGCATAGGTACAACATTCTTAGAATTTTCAACAGCCGCACCTTATCTGGCGGCCATTGCCACACTTACGAGAGCCGATGTATCTGCAGTCTATGCAGTTACTTCGCTTGCCATGTATAACATCTTCTACATGATTATCCCCCTCGTGTTCGTAGCCGTGTATATTTTTAAGCGCGAACAAGCCGCCGAAATATTGGTAAGAATAAGCAAACGATTAAGCCGAATCATTCGTAAGTCGGCTAAAGTTCTCTTTTTTGTACTGGGTATAATTCTGCTCCTGGACTTTGTAGGCTATCTATTCGGCAGACCATTCTTAGTTTTCTAATATAGGCTGGATTGTGCTGACTCGATTAACTTCTCTAAGACACATTTATAATAGTCCGTATCATTCCGTCCAGAACTTATGTATTGAGGGCAGAAATGAAAAAGCTTGGCTTTTGTGGCATCATCTTTTGGTATAGTTATTACATGTTGTATCTCATCGGTGGTCCTCCTCGAATGGGCAAAAGCACAATGGCTCAGAGGCTGCTAAAAGACGCTACCCTTCCATACGTGTCGACAGATGGCTTAACGGTTATGTTGGAGCCTGCTGGCCTGTCATCCTTTTATGATGTCAGGAAGTCTGAATTATTTTTCCCTTACCTTGATTTATTTGTTTCGAGAATAATAAAATCATGTCCCGACTATTTAATTGAGGGTGATGCTTTTGGCCCAGACCACGTAGAAATTCTAAAAACGAAATACGATTTAAAGTGTGTCTTTTTGACTATGAATCATACGTCAACTGAAAAGATCGTCCAAAACGTGGGCTTTGACAGATGGACGGATGAAGTCTCAAACGAACATCTCGAAGGATTAGTAAAAAGAATACAATTAGCAAGCAAGGACATTCAGCTCAAATGCGAGCTTTACAATATCAAATGTATTGATTTGTCAGAAAATTATACTGAAGGATTTGACGAAGCATATCAATTCTTACGGAGCAATTAAGCCTTCTCCAGTTCACTTCATGTTTAAAAAGCGGCTGCCAAAGCCGAGAAAAAGGGTAATGAAGCCAGCCAATATTACCGGACTAACAAGTCCGTGCAACGATTATAACTTCAAATAATAGTAGTGGTTGAGTTTATAATGGTTTTTCCTTGCTTGATTATTGCCCGCTAATGCATACTGTAGACAACATATGAATATACATTATGCAATATTGTTCGGCGGCTTACTCTTATTACCTGTGTTCTACTTTGTGCTGAATAAACTGGCTGATGCTTGGGAGGCTGGCGTCGGTAAGATAATACATCGTACCTATTGGCCGCGTAAGTTCATACTGCCGTTTCTCGTATTTGCAGGGTTCGTGCATATCGCATTATGGCTTATTATTCCTATCGTAAGATCATTGTAGTTCGGGTTGAAGCGCGACATCATATTATATTTAATTTTCGCTATTCAGACTCTGTAACTTTTCGTTTATGTAATTATTTGTGATTTATATTGTAAAATATGTGAATGTCTAGAACTACTATTGGTGCATCAAATCTGAACATACTGCCGGCAGCGGCGCTCACTCATTCAGCGTCTGATTACGTTTCATTTCTTTCGCAAGGTGAATTTGATACATCTGCTGGCTTTGAATGGAGCGACCTCAGGCTTCCGGCGGCAAGACGGGCTGGCAGAACTTTAGCTGCAATTGGAATGATTCAAGTAGTTCATGAATCTTGGAACGAAAACAGTATCTGGGAAGCTTGCGCAAACCTCGAAGCGTTAAAGATTGCTGCCGCCTTTCCGCGACTCGATAAATCATACGGCCAATTAGACAAACTACAAGTCTTAGCCGGCAAAAAGCTGCCGATTATCGTCCACCCTGCCGGACAACATTTGGGCGGCACAGAACCTAAGCAAATTAGACAATCACAGCCGGACGGTATATTCGATGAAATCTGGTATCAGCCGACTGTCGAATGGGCAGCGGCGCAAGGCATAGCTACTGACAGTGAAGATACGGCTGCAATTGCCGAACAGATTTCGTCGGCACAGATCCGGAATGGCCTGGACAAAACCGCCGTAGATATACATCACTTGACGGCAGAACGAAATGGTATGCGATTTAGAAATCCTGGTGACCTGGCGGTTGCTATGGTTCAATCATCAAGTTTTGGTGAATTACAGGTTTCGATTCGGCCTGATTTTGGCGACAACCGCTCTTCGCTCGCTCTAGCCTGCAGCGGTCGGCTCGTAGATACGCCGACAGGCGAAATCATGAGTGCTATTGCCTCTGCTGTGAAACCACCTCACCCGATTAGAGTAATCAGTGAAATCCCGGCTACCGAAATTCGTGCCGCCGGGCAGCGCAATATAGCGGAAGCCCATGCGGTCATCAACCATAGCATACGAACGATACTAGGATAGTGCTGAACTCAGTATTCCTGTGCTTATTTGCTAAATGATTACATACTCACAAGCTCGACTATTAATCGCGGATTGTTGATTATTGTTTTATAATATAGTATTATAAGGGGTATGAGTGCTGAAATATTACGAGACAAAGCAAGTTGCCCAATTAGCCCTGCGGCCGTAGCAGCTGTTGTTCAAGCACGGCGCGAGCAACAGTCAGCGGCCGAAGCAGACGCACAAGCCCAGCGCACGGAGCAAGAGGCTGCCGAAGCCAATGACCGACGTCGACGCGTACATGCAGTAAGCGTTGCAGTAAGTCAGCTTCTATTCGAACACCGCAGCCAAAATCCATAATCACGATTAGACTTGTCTACTTGCAATACCAATATATTAAAAAATAAGTAAACTGCATTTTGCGCTTGTCAGCGTCGAGCTATCAAGCGTCTGGATTTGCTATACATCCGACTTCAAACAACTCGAGCACCCTATTTTGAAACAATATTGACCCAAGTGCGTCGGTATGTCATATTACTTGAATGAATAAATTAAAGAGAAATGTAACATTCGCAGCAGCAGGTGCCTGCTTAGGCGGCGTGACCGTGTTCGGGTTTACAGCGAATGAACGTCATAATGATATGGTATTGGCCGATACTATGGGCCTCGACGAACTCGCAGATACAAAAAGAATTGACCGAAATGCCGAGTTAGGCAAGGCTGGACTGGGGATTTTCGTACTTGGCGTCGGAATTGGTGAAAATATTCTTGCACGCCGGCCCGAAGAAGACTAATTGAAACAATTATCACATAGACAGCGGGTGTATAGTAGTATGCATCAGACAAATGGTCGTCTGGCATAAGGAGATATCGTGAAAACATTCGTTACCGCTTTCGTATCGGGCATACTGACATTACTCTGCGTATTCACGCCACTCGCGTCCGCACAAGCGACTCAGACGCAAAGCAGTGCCATGCAGCGCGATGTGTCCTCAGATGCACTTGACGTAGCCAGCTCATACTCGGTACCACGCTGTGGTAATACCGGTTCGCGTGTACTGCTATCGTATGACGATTGGTCGTATGGTGCACCGACCCGGATGGTATCACAGGCAAAACTGCTCAAAAGCCGCGGCGTCGGCGCCATGTTTTTCCCGGTGCAACAGCTGAACATAAATTACCAGAATGCTAATGGCGTTAATCTGGTGACTCAAGTTCGCGATCAAGGCCAGTACGTCGGCAATCACACCTGGAGCCACCTGAAACTGACGAACTACGGTACCGCAACCATCAAATCACAAATCGGCAAAGGCGCGGGAGGCTATAAATCAGCGACAAGCAGTCCCGGTTACTTGCGTCCACCGTACGGTGCCTACAACGCGACCGTCAAAAATATTGCCGAAAGCATGGACTATCATGTGTGCACCTGGACGCTAGACACCAAGGATTATGCCGGCAAAACAGCCAGTCAGATATGCTCCTATGTCAAAGCCAACGCCAAGCCCGGCTCGGTCGTCCTGATGCATCTGCAGACTAAGGCGTACGACGCAACAAACTGTATCGTCAATGGCCTGCGCGCCAAAGGGCTGAGCCTGTGCCGGCCGTACAAAGTAAATGGCGTAATTGCCCGTGCGCCAATTCGCGCGCCGTATCCATTACAGTGCTGAGGTATGCATACCGACCCCTCTGACACTAATGGTTGTCTTGCACGCCACAATCAGGTATAATCACCTCTGTTCTACACTTTTTGGCGAGCGTAGCTCAGTTGGTTAGAGTGCTGGTTTGTGGAACCGGAGGTCGAGGGTTCAAGCCCCTTCGCTCGCCCCATACATAGATTGTGGCAAGGAGACTCATACGAGTCTCCTTTTGCTTGTAGCATTATTTCAAACTGACAAGAGCAGCAGCCGACCGCACGAATGCTATAATCTAGCTTATGAGTATCCTTGAAGCAATACTGCTTGGCACCATTGAGGGTGTAACTGAATTTTTACCTATATCAAGTACCGGCCACCTGACAATTGTCGAGAAGCTACTTGGCTATTCGATCGACGATCCTGACATTACGGCTTTTACGGCAATCATTCAAGTCGGCGCCGTGCTTGCGACATTACTGTACTTTCGTAAAGATATATTTACTATTGTTTCCGCCTGGCTGCAAGGAGTGTTTCATAAAGACCGAAGACACGAAGCTGGCTACCGCTACGGCTGGGCGATTATTCTCGGCTCCATACCGATTGGTATAATTGGGCTGCTCTTCAAAGATCAAATCGAAACGGTACTTCGAAGCCTGTGGTACGTCGGGTTTGCCTTGCTGTTATGGAGTGGAGTTATGTGGTACGCCGACCATAAAGGCACGCAACGACGAGGCGAAACATCGGTTACCTGGAAAGACACATTAATCATCGGCATCACGCAGTGTCTCGCGCTGATACCTGGCGTGTCCCGCTCCGGCGCCACTATGTCGGCCGGGCTATTGCGCGGCCTGGACCGCGTGACTGTCACTAAATTATCATTTTTCCTATCAATCCCGGCCCTGCTTGCGGCCGGCACGCTGCAATCGATCAGTGAATTCAGTAACATTAGCAACGGTGTGGGGTGGACTGCAACGCTGATTGCCACGTTCGTCAGCTTCGTCGTTGCGTACATAACTGTCGCCTGGCTACTCAAATTCATTGCCGGGCACACATATACGCCATTTATTATCTACCGGCTTATTCTCGGTAGTATTCTGTTGATTTCACTATTCACTGGCACTATTTCTGCGACCTGACGAGTATCCACTGCGACTAAGACCCTGGAGGGAGCCACCGATGGTTTCGTCATACTTATACGAGAATACTTTGTCTGTGCTACCCGATGATACTGGCAGCAACAATAATAGAGATCGCGATAAATAATCCGGCAAGCATAATTCCAAACGCCATATTGTGATCATCAAGCAGCTCTTTTTTTATGTTTAGCTTGAATATGTAATTGGATAACAGTGTGCAACCGACCATTATCAAGACACCGACGACGGAATACGCGGCGATAAGCCCAAATAAAGCTAACTGATCAGTCAAAGTTGTATTTAGCACGGCAAAGTATGTCATAATAATCATAGTATACACGACAAATATCTTGAGGCATATGGACAACAATTCAGACCAGACGAAAACTTTTAAACGGTACGCCACGGCAGCTATTGTCATTGGTGGTGGCGCAATACTTGCGTCCAGTGCTATTACTTCTAGCTTCTCGCAGAATTACGGCGTGCCCGTATATCATAATGGACAACGTTATTACGTCCGCAATGACAGTAAACGAGTTGTCTACCCATCACGCGAAGCATGTCTGCAGGAGGTTCCAGCTTACATGCAGGATGAGTGTGAGCCAGTTTCGAATTATCGTAGTGGCGGCTCAGGCTGGTATGGTCCCGTGTATTCGCCGCGTGACGACTCCAGCTACCGGCCAAGCAGTCAATATCCATCTGAAACAGCAAACAGCTCCAACGTCGGCAGACAACTTCCACACGTTGCAAACTCGCATGGCTTTGGGGAAAATGGCAAGGCCTTTACCGGCTCTAAAGGCAGCTAATAATGCGACGAGTCACGATGACACCGCGGCCTGACTGGCCTGAAAAATGCCAGCAAGTCGGCTTTAACTTTTACGATTTAGCCTCAGAAAATAATGAGCCGTACTGGCGCGAGTCCGCAGCCTACGAGGTAACGATGACGGAGGTAGACGCCATCGAGGAAGCGACTGAGGAACTTTATGCTATGTGCCTGAAGGCAGTCGATTTTGCAATTTCCAACCAAAGACTACATGAATTTGAGATTCCAGAACAATTTTGGCCGTACATCACTGAGGCGTGGCAGCATAAACAGCCGACCGTTTTTGGCAGATTTGACCTGGCTTGGTTACCCGATAATTCTGTAAAGCTGCTTGAGTTCAATGCCGACACTCCAACATCATTACTCGAAACATCCGTCGTGCAATGGTTTTGGATGAAAGATATGTTTGGTGATAGCAAAGATCAATTCAACAGCCTGCACGAACAGCTGATCGACCGCTGGAAAAACATTCGCGTCAAAGATTGGCGGCTGCCCCAAAACGCGCCACTGTACATGGCTTCGCTGCGGGATAACGGCGACGGTCAGCTCATCGTAGAAGATTATGATAACGTCGCTTACATGGCAGAGGTAGCGAAAGCTGCTGGTTTTTCACCACGCCAGATATTTATGGAAGATATCAGCTGGAGTGATCAATATCAGTCATTCGTCGATAAAGACAAACAGCCTATACGCCATTTATACAAATTATACCCCTGGGAATGGTTAGTACATGAAGGTTTTTCATCTAACATACTCGCTGCCGGGCCGCGGACAATATGGATTGAACCGATTTGGAAAATGCTCCTGAGTAATAAACAGCTGCTTGTACTGCTATGGGAACTATACCCTGGTCACCGTCTACTGTTGCCTGCCTTTAACACCAAGGTCCCGTTGCAAGGCAAAAAGCATGTTCGTAAGCCAAAACTCGGACGCGAAGGTGCAAATGTTCATATATTTGGACAGGATGGCAGCCTGCTCGAATCACAAGCAGGTGGTTATGGCGCTGAGGGATACGTTTGGCAGGAATACATATCATTGCCCCATTTTGATGGCTGGAATGCGGTCATTGGAAGCTGGATTGTCGGCGACACGCCTGCCGGTATCGACTTCCGGGAAACCTCAACGCTTGTAACAGGCGATATGGCGTTCTTCGTGCCGCATTATATATCGTAGCTTGCATGTCGAGTGAACTGTCTTAATAAATGATAATAAACGCCCTTTTAGTCTATGCCGGACGAGGAATACGACCTACAATGATCTCAGCATACATACAGTGCTTATGTGGTACTGTACACAGTAAAATATGCCACATACAAAATTAACTTTCAATGATAACATTATGGTAAAATGTCAATATTAGATCGAAAATGGAACAGTAGTATGAAGAATGCGAGAATTTTCCGTGCATTGACGGCATTTTACGGCTATAGTCTGCGCAAAAAAATCCTTATTATCGGACTCGCCGGCATGCTGGGCTTGCTGCTCATATCATTGCTCACCTTTGCCTGGTTTGCACGTGATATAGCAGACCGCGAACGATTGATGAACCGCAACAATACCGGTATCCGTTTGCTTGATAAGGACGGCAGGTCTTTCTATACTTTTGGCCGGGTTAAGGAACAAAATGACATCAAACTCGATCAGATTTCAGACAATATAGAGCGTGCGCTCGTAGCCAGCGAAGACAAAGACTTTTATGAGCATGGCGGCTTTTCAATCCGCGGTATCGGTGGTGCGATTGTTGGCAATGCGCTCAATAGGGACGCCACGGCCTACGGCGGCTCCACTATCACACAGCAGCTTGTCAAAAATAATCTCTTGTCAGACAGCAAAACATTCCTTCGCAAATACCAGGAATTATCCATCGCTATTGCCGTTGATCGTAATTACACGAAAGATGAAATACTCGAAATGTATCTCAATTCAGTCTATTACGGCGAGGGAGCGTTCGGCATAGACCAGGCAGCCAAAGTCTATTTCAATAAGACACCTCAGGAACTGTCACTCGCTGAAAGCAGCTTGTTGATCGGCATACTACCAGCACCGAGTGCCTACTCGCCAATTTCAGGCGATCCAGCCAAGGCCGAGCGCCAGCAGCAACGCGTACTGAACCGCATGGCCAGCCTGAACTATATTAGCCAGAGCGAGGCCGATACCGCACTCCAAGAACAACTGACGTACGGTACTGGTCTGGATGCGACCAATACGCACGCTCAGCACTTCTCAGAAATGGTTATTAACGAGCTCAATAAACGCTACGGTGAGGAGCGTGTGACGCGTTCTGGATTTGAAGTGACCACCAGTCTGCAGCTCGACTGGCAGAAGGCAGCCGAGCAACAAGTTAAAACCCGCGTCGCACAGCTAAGCGCCCAAGGCGGCCGTAATGCCAGTGTTGTTGCCGTCGATCCAGGTACCGGAGCGGTGCGGGCCCTCGTCGGCAGTGCCGATTGGAACAATGAACAATTCGGTAAGGTCAATATGGCGCTGACTCCACGCCAGCCCGGATCAAGCTTCAAGCCTATCTACTTTGCTGAAGCCATGGACCGCAAACTGATTAGCCCGGCGACTATCCTGCGTGATACGCCGCGGACATTCGGCAGCTATGCGCCCGAAAATTACGACTTTAAATACGCCGGCAACATAACTGCCCGCAAAGCACTGGCTCAATCACGCAATCTGACAGCAATCGAAGTCATGGAAAAACTCGGCATTGATGATTCTATAACCGAAGCGCAGCAGATGGGTCTCAAAACAATTAATGGTACATCACAGCAGTACGGGCTGGCGCTGGCGCTGGGAACTGCCGAAACGCCGCTCATGGACATGACGAATGCTTATGCTGCCTACGCTAATGGTGGCAACCAGTTCGATCCGACAACGATTATTAGTATTAAAGATAAATTTGGTAAAACAATTTATGATTACGCACCTATACAAAAGGAAGTTCAAAGTCCTGAGGCTTCGTATCTTATATCATCAGTCTTGTCCGACGTGCAAGCCCGCGGCCCGACGTTTAGCAGTTTGAATATACCAGGCAAATCTGTGGCCGTCAAAACCGGAACTACTAACGACAATCATGACGCCTGGACAATCGGCTACACACCGGGCATTGCCGTCGGCGTCTGGGTCGGCAACAATGAAAACCAGGCGATGACCGGTGTTGCTGGCGCATCCGGAGCCGGACCAATCTGGCGCGCTACCATGGAGCGAATTCTCAGCGATATACCATCACGGTCATTTGCCCGGCCAGCAAATGTCGAAGCCGTCTCAATTTGTAGTGCCAATGGCCGGCGTGCGCTGACTGGTGGTAGCGGCACCTACACTGAATACTTTATTGCTGGCACCGGGCCACGCGAAACCTGCAATGCGCCGCAACCAGTCGAAAAGCCAAAGGACGATACCAAGAAAAAACAAGACGACAAACCAGAAGATACCACCGATCAAGGCACTGATGAAGACACAACCACACCGGCTACTCCACCCCAAAATCAAACGCCCACCCCAACACCGCAACCATTAGCCGCTTGTAATGATAAGTTAGATAATGATGGCGATGGCAAGATCGATGCCGCTGACTCCGGTTGTACCGACACGACGGACAATGACGAAACAAATACGCCGACACCGACGACGCCCGTTAACCCTGTAGCACCTGGCAGGTTATAGATTCGCTCAGTCCGCTATGGGCAAGGTGATGACAAATGAACTGCCTTCACCGATTTTGGATGACTGCAAATCGATCGTACATCCCATGCCTTCGCAAAGCAGCCGCGCATTATACAGCCCCAGTCCAACACTATGCGTGACGTCACGCGTCAGGATATTATCACTGGCTTGTTGAAATTTACGGAACAGTAAGAACTGTTTGTCCGCCGCGACACCTTTACCGGTATCGCTGATTATCAGTTGTACTGTACCGTCTTTGCGTTTTCCGCGGATCGTTACAACCCCTGCGTCAGTAAACTTGTACGCATTACTAAGCAGTACATCAACGACTTGCCCGAGTGCCGTTTTGTCAGCCAAAACTAGCGGTAGATTGTCTACTTGTACGTTTGTTTCGACTTCAGCATGCTTTATGGAAGCTGCTAGCGCGACACTGCGCGGTACAAGCGTCGACAACTGTACTTTTTCAATAGCAAACATATGTTTACCCTGCTCGAGCGTCGATGTATCCAAGAAATTATTGACGGTGCTGATTAACCGTACACTCGCCTCATGCATATCATGAATCATTTCTTTCAAACTTGAATCCGGTAATTTATCACCGTACATATCGAGTATCATGCTCGTTGTACCCCGGATTGCCGTTAAAGGCGTGCGCAGTTCATGCGAGGCAATTGAGAAAAATTCATCGCGGGATCTATCCATAACACGCTGCTCTGTGACATCGGCAAGTGTTACGACTGCGCCGTCTATATTTCCATCATGGGCGACAGGAGATATTGCGATAACAAGTACTTTGTTTTGCAGATTTACATCATAAATCTCTGTTGTCTTGCCTGATAGTATTACCTGGTTCACTCTTTCCCTGAGAGGCACCGTCGAGCCAAGCGCATGAACAACGGCGTCAAAACTATGTTTGCCAGTCAGCCCAAGAAGTTTTGTCGCGGAAGTATTGAGCGCTTTTATATGCAGGTCTTTTGTCACGATAACAAAGCCGAATGTCAAACTTTCTATCGAAGCTGTTAGCCGTGCATGTTCCGCATTAAGTTCATCCGTCCGGCGGCGAACTTCACTTTCAATGTTTTGTTTTTCATACGCGTTCAATCTATAGGACCGCAGCAACAATATTCCGACCGCTATGATCAGAATCATCGTTAGAATAGTACCGGCGGCAAGCGCAAGCGTCGTTTCACTCTCCGCAACCTTTTCTTTAATTTTTCCATTATTCAATTCGGACATTTTGATATTTTCCAGGCTTGCCAGATTGACGCGGAGTGCGTCCATCGTATTTTTTCCTTCGTCGCTGAGAACGATTTCTAGAGCCGCCTGCGGCTGGCCCGCCCGGCGCAGCTGTATGGTACTGTTAAGTTCAGCAAACTTCTGGTCTGACAGAATCCTGATAGTGGCAATTGACTGCTGCATTTCTGGGGCAAGTTTTTCAAGAGTATCAATGTTACGCGATACCGCTACCCGCGCGTTTGTATACGGTTGCAAATAACGTTCTTTGCCTGTTAGCAAATATCCGCGTTGACCGGTTTCTGCATCTCCGAGCGCAGCCAGCGTCCGGTTTGCGGCAAGGATAACATTATACGTTGTGTCCACTTCGGTTCTGGTTTTGATAAATACCTTCGTACCGTGTAGCGTAATCAAACTGACCGCAATGAATAGAACCGGTAATATCAAAAAACCAATAACAATACTAAGCCGCGAATGTTTGCCGCTACTACTTTTACCAAAAAATAATGTCCCCATAATGCCTTCCTCAGCACGCAGCAGCAGCATTGAAGACGCCAACAGCATGAAACAAATTGTCGTATGGAGCGCCATGGGAATGAAGGTGCCGACACCATAGAGTGACTTAACACCGTACAGGTAGCCGTTCAAAGCCAAAAATGCCAAAAATAGACTGGTAAAGCTCAGGTACTGCGCTAAATGAACCCGGTGAGATGTTGGTCTTGCCAGCAGCATTAATCCACAGCCGGCAATAAAAAAGTTAAGTGCAGTGTTGGGGGCTATCCGGCTTGGCAAAAAATTGCCGTTGTTGACGAGCTTATCGGTAAACAGCCATTGGTCTACGGGTATATCCCATCCGCTGAGCAAGGCTGCCAGCTTCAGAAAGCCGATTGTTGCTATTACAAAACCACTCACCAGCGCTACCTGGTATTTATGTTTGACCAGCGCTGCCAATGCAACGCCTGCAATCATAAACCCGACAGCCGTCACGGGATTCATAGATAACATGTTGGGCAAGACGCTTTTCAGGTATTGGCTGTCTATTGCCCAGCCTACCTCGACCAATATTCCGACTAAACCAATAAGCAGGGCAATACAAAGCGGAATGACAGTCTGAAGCTTTCGAATGCGAAACATACGTATTCTAAGTATATAAATACATAAGCGTTATTCCAAATCGAGACACGCCCACACAGTATTACCTCGTTATTGTTCTAATACTGCTATAGCTATACCATATTGATACCATTATGCTGGTACGGCGTATGACATTACTGGTATACTTAACAGATATGAAACGACTATCTGGATTTTCTGTATTGGGTTTTGCGCGCAAATATAAACTCTTTAGCCTGACATTGTTGGTAGCGATAATCAGCCTCGTCCTGCGGTCACTCGATCAGCAAACGGCAGCAAACTGGCTGTTGGCTGCAACCGCCCTCATCGTCGCGTTGCCGCTGGTACGCGACATGTACCAGGACATACGGCACGGTACGTATGGCATCGATCTGCTCGCTATCACGGCCATCGTCAGTGCAGTCATACTCAAAGAATATTGGACGGCTATCGTTATCGTTCTTATGCTGACAGGTGGTGGCGCGCTTGAAGATTATGCTGAAAATCGCTCACGTCGTGAGCTCGATGCGCTACTCAATCGAGCACCGCAAAAAGCGCACATTGTGCGTGGACGCAAGGTGGTTGATATCGCGGCTAGCGCCGTTCGGACTGGTGACACTATTCTTATCAAACCTGGTGAAGTCGTACCAGTTGATGCTGAAATTATTGACGGCACAGCCAGCTTTGATGAATCTAGCTTGACCGGAGAAAGCCTGCCAGAATCCAAAACAGTTGGTGATGACATACTCAGTGGATCGATTAATCTTGATGGTGCCATCAGGGCGCGCGCCGTTCATATTGCCGCCGACAGCCAATATCAACAAATCGTCAAGCTCGTCACCAGCGCCGCCAACAGTCAGGCACCATTCGTGCGTCTGGCCGACCGTTATAGTATTCCATTTACTATCATTGCCTTTGCAATTGCCGGCGGCGTCTGGATAGCGTCTGGCGACCCGGTTCGCTTCCTGCAAGTTATCGTCGTTGCTACACCCTGCCCTTTGCTGTTGGCAGCTCCAATCGCCATTATCAGCGGCATGAGCCGCGCCAGCAAACAGGGTATCATCGTCAGAACTGGCTCCGCCCTCGAACGCCTGGCCAAGGTACAAACTGTGGCCTTTGATAAAACCGGTACTCTCACGACTGGCAAGCCGGTCATTGCAGACATTATGACGTTTGGAAATTATGACCAGTCAACCGTACTCAGCATGGCGGCCGCTCTTGAATCCTCGTCGGGCCATGTCCTGGCTCATGCTATCAATGAGGCAGCACTGGAGCGTGCCGTCAAAGTACCGAAAGCCCGTAACATCAACGAATTTGCCGGCAAAGGCATGGCTGCCATGGTGGCTGGCAAGCAGATTCTGGTAGGCCGCAAAAGCCTGCTCGATGAGCAAAATATACCGATGCCGCCAAAATTCCGGGCCGCCAGCATCAAGCAGACGGCGACATACGTGGCCATTGGCGGCGAACTGGCGGGCGCTATTACCTTTGTCGATGAAATACGCCCCGAAGCTGAAGCGACGCTGGCTCGGCTGCAAAAACTTGGCGTCAAACAGTTTGAAATGGTAACTGGTGACAACAAAGCGGTTGCTGCTGCTGTCGCAAGCCAGCTTGGCATTACCCAGGTGACCTCCGAGGCTCTTCCGGCTGACAAGCTGCTTGCCGTCGAAGCTATGCGCTACCGCCCAGTTGCGTTTGTCGGTGATGGCGTCAATGACGCACCGGTGCTCACCGCCTCGGATGTCGGTATCGCGCTGGGCGCCCGCGGATCCACTGCCGCCAGCGAATCGGCTGATATGATCATCATGGTCGATGACATCAGCCGCGTTGCGACTGGCGTCGCCATCGCCAACCGAACCTTCAAAATTGCCCGCCAGAGTATTCTAGTCGGTATCGGCCTCAGCGTTATGCTGATGATCATTTTTGCAACCGGAAAATTCCCGCCAATCTACGGCGCAGCCATTCAGGAACTGGTCGACATCGTGGTGATATTCAATGCACTGCGGGCGCATACCGGCGGTAGTGGCGACCAGGACTAAACTCGGCCGCGCCAATGGGCCACTGGCTCGGCTGCTGCCAGGAAAACAGCTAGCATAACACGATTATCGTCATAGCCACCTCCTCGTACTAGAATTTAATAGATATCAAGCGGCATACAGTAGCGCCACACCGACGAGGAGTGGGATCAGCAGATTATCAAGTCCAGCTACTCCCACGTTTTCGACTGCCGTCGCCGTCATTGCCAGGCCCGCAATTGTCAGCGGGCTAAGCACTGTTCCGGACAGTAAGCTGTAAGCAACGAGGATTCCAATCGACACAACCAGGAACGTCGCCGAGCCGACGATACTCTTAGTTTGCCGGAACACTTTGTATTCTGTCTTACCGCCCCACGTGACACCCGTGACTGCCGCCAAGCCGTCCGCCAGGCTCATATGCAGCAGCGCTGCCGCATATATCCACGGTTCCTGCGTGACAAGAGCCAAAACGCCCACTGCCATTGCAAAATATACTTCTCCCCATGTAGGCCGCTCAACGGCGTGAATAGCTTTGAAAATATGAAAGTATTTGGACACCGCAACGACGACAATGAACGCCGCACTCAGCAGCAATATTTGATCCCAAGACAGATAAAACGGCCAGGTCGCCGCAAAGCTTCCGACAACAATATGTATAAACTTTCGGCTTAGTTCATCGTGCGGTTTGCGGACATACCACCAAATTTCTGACAGCAGCAAGACGAAGAAGATTCCAAGAACGGTGAGTGCAAGGGCCATGAGCCACATTGTACGCTACACGGAGCGAACTAAAAATGGTCTGTGCTTTCTTATAGCAGGACGTATCTAAGCAGCCGCTATTTCTCATTTGGTAGGGTTTCCCATAGTTGCTCAAACAGCAATCGCTGCATTGCAGCCGCCCCCAGATCATCAACGATAACACCGTACGGCGTATCGTCACTGGTAATCGATATAGTAGCTACCTTTGATCCGTAGACGATCGTATAACTCGATATACTGCCCGATGGAGGTTCGGCAAGCCATTTGCGAGCTGCTTTTGGTGCCTCGTCGCCGCCTGCTCCAACGGCAATAACCTTGACGCGGATATCTTCGGCAACTCGCCGCTCAGTAAACTGAGGAAATTCTTTATACAGATAGCGTCTCACCTGGCTGGAAGAATAAGCATAATACTCAGGGATATCGAGCATACGGCAAGTCTGCAGTACGTCTTTCAGAATCGTAGTTACGCCGCCGTCACCCTCATAATATTTGACGAGTGGGCGTCCTTCACTATGCGCTTGACGAGCCAACAGACCTGGAACAATTTTTTTGGCGTCTTCTGCTATATCCACCAGATCACGCCGTTTCTCACGGATGATGTCATATATTCTTTCGGGAGATTCAGCAGTGTATTGTTCACGTTTGCCATTTTGCTTGATACTAACCAGCCCAAAAGTTGTCAATTTTTTTAGTGCATCGTAGGTGGTTCCGCGGTTTATCTCAGTCTCAGCAGCGATCTTACGGATCGAAGTCGATTCAAGACGAAGTAAGGCCGCATAGGTAGCAGCTTCGTTCTCCGACAGCCCTAGATCAGTGAGGAGCGATATAATCGTTTGAGTGTCGTGGTGCATAAAATGTAATACTATTGCTTAAATGTATTTTTGTCAATTTATTGTTGCCATTGTAGATTGTAATATGAGTATAAAGTGTTACAATATATTTGTAATACAGAAAACTATGTGATGAAAGATATTGAACACATACCACATTTTGAGGGTGCCTTGACAGTCGGTATCTTGGGCGGTGGCACGGCTGGCAAAACAGCAGCTGGCTATATTGATGCCGTCGAAGCTGGCTTAGTACCCGGTGTAGCGCATGCCGACGTATTTGTCGGTGTCGCTACTTGTGACGACGGCTCGGCGACGGGACGACTGCGCACACTGTACAATACCCCGGCCACTGGTGATATTCGGCGATCAATCTCTGCACTCAGCATAAACCAAGACGCAGCTCAGGATTTTGAAAATCGGTTCAGCTTAGCATCAACCGCTGATGACGTGCGCACGACTGCCGAGCAATTGATGGCCACTCTCAGTTACAGCAAACCGGCCGCCGACGGTGTGGATACGGCACGGATTATTGATATGACTGTCGAGCTTAGCCGTAATATTATCTCGCGGGATCCAAACGGTTTGATGGGCATTGCACTTGGCCATTTGGTCCTGACAGCCTTGACCCTCGAATCTGATCTCGATCAGGCCAGCCAGACGGCCGGAGACCTGATGATGACCCGCGCCGCGGTCATACCAGTATCATCAATACCCCATTACCTCAAACTACGTGATGGTGACAAAATTGTCATTGGCGAGCATATGATCGACACCGATTACACACTCGAACATCCGGAAGATTTCGATATTACCGCCTGCAGTGGACCCGAGGGAACCGACATGATAATCCCGACGACTCCCCGGTTACTCGATCGGCTTCGTACCGCTGATCAAGTCGCTATCGGCCCAGGCAGTTTCCTGACATCAACACGAGCCGCCCTGCTCGGCGCTGGCACCTCAGAAGCCCTGCGCGAAATCAGCTTAGCGGACGACCGTGAGTTGTTCCTACTGGCCAATATAAAACTCGACGACGAAACCAAAGATTGGACCGTTGCCAAATTTGCGCACGAACACACCAAGGCTATCGGTGGACCGCTCGACGCCGTTATCTGCAACAATGATATCGAAGACCTCAGGAGTCCTGTTGTGTTTGACGAACATGATCTAACGACAAGTGGCGAGTTATACAAAGTCATTTCCCTGCCACTTCGTAAACTCAGCCATACGCCCAAAATTGCTGGTGACCCGCTGGCTCATCGACGTTCCGACGTCGAACACGACATGAATGCCGTTGCCATTGCCATGGGCGAGGAGCGGATGAAGAAACAGTCAGTCGCAGACAGCCAATACACCCGCGCTGCATCTTGATTAACGTGTCGCCTCTCTCAACTCTATTTACCCAGTTATATATCTTATAGAACGACATAACTAAATGGTGTTGAATGGGGGTTATAAGGAGCATGTATGGAAGCAAATCGTAGCACAGCCGGAAAATCTCGGTACCTGATTATACTCACCATACTGCTACTGCTTGTGGCAGGTGTTATAGTGGCGCGTGGTGCCTTGTCGAGCGTCGACAATCGAACGCAGCCAACTCAGCAAAGTCCGCGGACGACGAATCAAAACTCTACCGAAAGTACAAACGGTTCAACTCAGGAAACCAATACGCCAAGCGACCGTACCGTACCAAGTCAATCCGGAGGCGAAGCCAACACTATTCTTAATCCTTCGCAGTAGTATCAATTGACGGCTTGTGCCGCCCGCCGGGACGCCAGTCGGCTGTAGTCAAAAATGGCTGAAACAAATCAGTTTCGATCGACAGCGTCGTTTCGGCGAGTTGTTCAGCAGTTGGATCATGGTTCTCAAATTGAACGGTCGAAGCATCAGTCAATACGCAGAGCGGTGTTTGCTCAGCGCCTTCACCCATAGCCAGTACCGCAGCAGCCGCTATACCTTCTGCCACATTTGCCTGCGTGACGCCAAATGGCCGCCCGAAGATGTCGGGCTTACCTATGTAATTATTGAGCGCCGCAAAGCCACTGTGAGCCAGCGATATGCCTGTCGTTCCACGCCGGAGCGGCCTGGTCGTACTGTCTGTTATGACAACTCCAACTTCGCGTATATTGTGTTTACGCAAAAGATGCGCGCGGACCTCATTAGCAGTCTGCTGCGAATTCCGCGGCCAAAGAATGTAATATCCTTCGCCGTTCGACTCATCTATACCGGCCATGGCGATAAGCGTATTGCCGACAATCGTAAAATGATGCCCGTATGCGCTAGCTTCTGCCGGCAAATACAGATCGGATTCACGCACCACTAAATCGGCTTTGCTAATATCATCATATGGAACGATACTGCCTTCACAGATTGACACGATTTTTGACGTAATGACGACAATGCTTTTCTCGGTCACAACGGGCAAGTATGTATCGAGTACATCATACAAAGTTTGCTGACTTGCAACAATTTTCGCTGTTTTTATAGCCGATATGATCATATTCTGACGCGTCCTTGCCTGTCTTTGCGCTCACTTGCTATCTACATCAGTGTATACTACAAGGGATGGATCCTCGAGAGATTGATACATTAATCATGGAATGCGCGAAAAGTCTGGCTGTCGCGCATGACAAGCGTGACTTGTATCAGAAAATTGTAAATACACCGTTTATGTATAAGCGCGAAACCACGCTGCTTGGACTCGGCATCATCGTGCTCCTACTCAAAAACGACGATCAGCATACGCTCGACCGTGTCGCCCTGTCCCGAACTGAACGCGCCCAGGGAGCTGTCCAAATATCGGTCAAAAAGTTTGAGGATATTCGCATCCCGCTGGATGCCAAAGAAAACATCCTGATCCACGCCCTCGATACTGACGAGTTCAAAATGATTACGGACTGGAAATATATGTTTATCCCAGCGCTGACAGCCCAGGAGGCGCGGCTGAACCAGGCCGGTGCCGCCATCGATTGCAGCGTCGTGTATCCGCTCAGCCGGCTTCCAGGCGGCGGCGTCATGATCTTTAGTTTCTTTGAACCTATGAGTACACTGACGGGCTTGCATCATCGTTTTATGCGCAGCTATGCCGACGCCTGCACGACAGCACTAAATGTTCTCAAGTAATAAGGCTGACGCATACCTACTAACCCGTATGTTAGTCGCGCGTCCGTCCGTCCAGCTAAACAGGGTTTGAAAGCCTTTTTCAGGACATTTTTTATCATACGCCATCGTTTGATACGGATAGGGTTCATCGGGCGGATGCCAGTTGTCCCTAAAATATATACCGCCCGGCCGTGATGGATCGGGTGTGCCAAATTCCTGTTCTAGCAAGACGCCATTCGGCGCTAAAGGCTGCAGGCAGTTATGCAGTATCCACTTTAGCATTTCGGGCTTATTTTTGTACGGATACCACCAGGTCGATCCAAATCCCAAATCAAAACCACCATTTGGTATATACGGCAGGCGAACTTCTGCAGCTGCCATATCAATATTCCATGCAAATTCGACATCGTTCGTTTCCGCGGTCATCGATGTATCAAAACGCTCCAAATTTGCAGGATTTCGCAGTTCTATTGGATAGTGTGAATTCGATCGTGTTCGGTGACTCCTCTCAGGAGTTGGCTCGGGCTGAATATCAACGCCCAATATGCGGCCAAATTTTCTGCCAGGATTTGTGGAAGTTGCGATATGTATTTGGGATTCTACAAGCGCCTTGTCTCTTTCGGTTAGACTCGTATCTTCAAAACTAATTTTTTTGAGGCGTGAAAATTCCATGCGCATGGCGAGCTGCTTAACTCCGATGCCGATACTGGTACCGTAGTCAATCAGTGTTGGTGCTTCGCCAAAACGCTCACCGTAGACCGCTGCAGCCAGACATACGGCCTTATAGCGCCCGACGACGATGCTATCCAGCGGCTGCCCGACGTAATCATCGATAAATTCCTTGCGTTTTACGGGGTCAGCGGCAATCTCTGTGATGACGCCACTCCACCGCTCCGGCTTATCATAGCTGTACGGGTAATCCGGGTCTTCGTAGCGAGGATACTGGAGAACGGCCAGTGCCTGTTTGATCCGGTGTGAAGTCGAGCTATCAAGCTGCGACATCGCCTGATCCATCATAGATCTGACATTGCCGTCAGGCTCAAGGTAGGCATCCCGCAGCCCTCTCGCAAAGCTAGCATAATATTCGTCATCGAGTGGCGGACTCTGCGCCAAGTCATCAAGCGTCCGTAAAAATCGCCGTTCGTTATCCGTCTGTACTGACGAACGCTCTGATTGTTGTCGTAGTGTAGGTATATGTTCGTTCATAGAGGTATTACAGGCTCAGCGATACCTCTATGATAGCAAATTGAGGCTAACTGCGTATAACAGAAACTGCTCAGGTTAACGGGCGTAGCGACCGAAGCCTCTGGCTGCACCATTTTGTGGCTTAAACTTGCCACATCCAATTCCGTCAAAGTTGGGGTTAGCTTGAACTTTGAGTGAGGAGTCATCTACTTTAAACATTGCCTTGTATTTTTTCATGTTGTTCGTTTTAATTGCTTTGACCTGTTCCGGCGTTTTGCCTATCAGTTGCCTTTTGTTTTCGGGGACTGCGTAGGATACACCGGTTTTCATGTCGTTAGGCTTCGTGGTCGAGCGTCCGGCATAATTGCTTCGAGCGATGACCGTGTCGCCTCTACTTGCTCTATCGGCTATGCCTACAAGGTGTATGCCGACGGGGTTGTTTTCATCAACCATTTTAGCTGTAAGGTTTTTTTCGATCACCAATTTTGCGACCTTGCCAGCTGCAAGAATACCATGCCTAGCGTAAGCGGCTGTAGTGTGGTCAATCTTTATACCACTACCGCCATACTCAGGAACAGTTGGAGCACCAGCTCCAATCTTGATAGCGGATCCACTTGGCGCACCGTAAAGTATGTTACGACTCATACGGCCATTAGAGTATTCCTTGAGTCTATTAGCTATATTTATATATACAAGGTGATGCCGATCCTGCTCCGCATACGTAAGCGTCTCGGGATGTTCTGGAGTACTTGCGTCATGGACACAACTATTAGAGAAATTCCAATCTTTTGGGTTCTGTTTTCCGGAACTTATTGCGACCACAGCAAGAGCATGGACCCCTTTTGCGTTAAAGAATTCACTATCGACAATACTCCATTTTTTGCCCCCGGCCACCGCGAAAGCATGACTGCCCCGTCTGATTCCCTCAACACGGATATTACTAATTTTTAGATATTCAGGATTATTAAATGTAATGCCGCCACGAAGCAGTGCGGGTTTCTTTTTATCCAATGAGCTAATTGTGATCGGCTCATTTGAGGTACCTTTTAAGTCATTTATGACCATACCGCCGATGTCGTACGTACCTTTAGGGAATAGCAGCTTATCGCCAGGGTCAAGTCCTTGAATTACTTGTTTCACACTTCCCTGCTTCTTCGAGTAGACATGTCGTTCACCGGCTTCGGCTTTAGAAGCATTCATGACTGAAATACTTGTGAAGGCCGATAAAGCAAGCAGAGCGGCGCCAGCGCGGCGACCGAGACGACTTTTCGTACTACTTCGTTCAGCACCTGATCGTCTACGACCAGCCGAGACGATATGCACGTCTTCTGAAACATCGTGCGGTACATCGCTCGTATGTTGTAAATCATGGCTTTCAATAGCTTCGTTAACTGCTCGTTGATTTTTTATATCTGAGTTAACATTTTCTGTGGGGAATGGGCCATTCATAAGGTCGATATTGGATAACTTAGTTGTAGCCTCAGAGGATAATAAAAAAGGAGAAGTAGTAAGAGGTTCGTCAATAACTGCGTATGGTGTATTTCGTGATTCTTTCATAAGTTTTATAATAGCATAAGCTGTATTATTTTGCAAGTGTATTTTATAATTAGACTATAAAACAACATGCGTAATAGATATGCAACATTTTATTGCAGTATTGTAACAACGCCATTAAGTTTGAGACATTACTTAAGGCTTATAACGTATCTGCTTGCCGGCATTTAGCTTATCGGTGTATACCGTATGTACTGTGTATGAAACTACGTTATCTAGGATGCTTGGCTAGGGCACCATAAGTCTGTCTAACTTTTACATTCGCTACTGCGCCAGAACAATTTACGCGTAAGCCAGGATTAGACGTGGCTTTGATATTAGTCTTATTGTCTATTCTGAATTTTTTTAAATATTCAGACATAGGTATTTTGACGGGTTTTTGCGGAGGGGGCGTTGCTACGACCGTATCGACACCGTAGGCATAATTTGCAGCTACTTTTGCGACTGATCCGTCCTTTACATCGGTAGTAATGTAATTCATATATATCGCGGCTGAGATATTTTTATCAAGGGCGCGGACTACGAGATTGCGCATCACGATATTGTGACGGGTTTCACCAGAGAACATAATGCCACGCTTAACCTCTGAAATTGTGTTATTGACAATTGTTATACCGCTCGCGCTCGGTGTCTTATTTGGAACTACAACACCATTCCTTTCAGTATATGGAGCACCAAATCCCACCTTTATACCGGCTCCGGCAAATGCATGGAATATGATATTTCCTGAAATCAGCCCTTTTAGGCTTTGTCCTGTCCTGGGAGATCCTTCGTTGACATAGATATTATGTTTTCGATCAATCGACCCTTTGGCAGCGTCATGAATACAGTTATCGAGTACTTTCCAGTTTGAAGCAGGTCGCTTCGGCCCATACTTCGACGTAGAGATGGAAAGATTAGCATCGGCGCCTGTTTTGTTGGCGCCCGTGATTTCATTGTTTCTCACCGTAATGTGATTACCGCCGCCTATCGTTAGCGTGACGGAATTTTTTCGTGTGCCCAGCAACTTCAGATTATCGATCTGCGTATACTTAGAATCGTAGAGAGTGGTGTTGCCGACGAGTATAGGTTTGTTGCGAGGGTCCAGGGCAGTAATCCGAATTGGTTTTTTGGCAGTACCGGGGTGCATTCTTACGACCATACCGCCAATATAGTGCGGACCGCGAGGCAGACGCAGGGTATCTCCGGCACGCAGGTTGCCAATAGCAGACTTAACGGTTTGACCGGGCTTCAGTCGTCGTTCGGCAGCCTCCGCGCTTGAGGCATTTGATACTGAAATACCTGCAAATAGAGCGGTAGCCAATGCAGTACATACTAACCGGCGTCTGTTGCTGCTCGACGGTGTCTGAGATATGTTCGGATTTGCTGCTGCAAATGGTATACGTAGCTGCGGCGTGTGTAGACGCTCCATATCGTCTGGGCATGTAATATCTCCTGCAAAATTATCCGCAGAACCAGAACTGACTAATGAACTTGCAGTAACATCGCTTTGAATAACCTCGGGGTCCCGTGCGTAGAATAATTCAAGATTTGTCAGCTTATTAGCTGGGTCGGTTAATGGTAGAAAAAGTGTTGGTGTAAGTGTCTCAGAATTTGATGTCTTCATAGTATTCACGTAAACCGTGCCTCTTAATTAATAGTGTTGTTACATTACATAAGCTGTATTAATATGCAAGACTATTTTCTAATCAGTCTTTAATACAACATGTTTAACAAATACACAATATTTTATTGCAGTATTGTAACAAGTTCTACTCAAAATAAAAACATCGAAATGCCTCGCCCGGCGATATAGCGGAAATTGTCGTAAAAAGCCAGCCGTAGGATTAGGCGATATAGCGGAAATAACCCCTGTGGAAAGTAGAAATTCTACTATACAATATGATGTTGTAATATTCTATTGGTCGACCAACGGATCCAACCGAATTACGGCGCAGTTTATTATGGCTGTTAAATGCAAAAATAGCACATTCTGTAAATATACGACAAATTTGTTGAACCTCTATTAGGATATGGCCGTGCTCACTAAGCGTAAATCTTCTAACGCACTAGTGAGCATATCTGGCCCATTATTCGTTGTAGCACTAAAAGCCTGGTAATAAGGGATCTCTGTAAGATGAGCTTGTAGGCCAGCTAGGTCCACAAGCCCAGCTAGGTTATAAGATTGGATCGCCACGTTGAGGTTTTCGTCAAATCCTACTTCATCGAGTGCTATTTCGTCCATTTTTAGACCCCTAAGACCTTTTAGTAAAGCATCGGCGCCATAAGCCATAATCGCCACCTGGCCACGCCTTACGTGAACAGCTTGCGCCTTGTCCCATTTTTCTTTTAATTCGTCTGTGATAGAAGAGTCCGCTGCAAGTGGTGCGTCAAACATTTTGGGTAATTCACTATCTGCGAGTTCCATACTCGGCCATATGATAGCTAAGTCAGCACGTAAGGCTTCGCCCGTTTCAAATGGAGATATTTCTTCAATTACGTCTAAGGCGACTTCCCTGAAAGGATTTGGATCTTGTAGTCGCTCTGGTAATTGCTGCAGGTAATGACTTGCCGCCAGATAGCCAAGTCCTAAAAAGACTTCGCCGGCGTAGAGGCTGGTTTTATCTGCCTCGGTGATCGGTTGGCCGTCATACCATGTGGTTTTACCATTCCTGACGTACCAAAGCCCTTGGTCAATATCTTCATGATTATAATGTGGAGCTTCTTGGGCAATCAAATGGCTATGACCTATGATTACAAGAGCATCAACTTCTTTAGACATAAGTTATATTTTACAACTATTCATACACTACGCAAGTAGATGCAGTGTCCCACAGTCGATGCTGAAGTTAAAACAATTACTATTTCGATAATTTATGTATGAAGTTAAGCGATGTTGTAAAAGACTGACTTTTGCTAGGTATAGTTATAGCTGTTCAGCCGAACTAAAGGCTTGTTTTACCGCCGTATTTAGACTGGCGTAAGCAGCATTAAACTTATCCTGGGCTAATGTATCCTCAGATTCACATCCGATCGGAGCGTTCATCGAAATGTAATAATCGGGAAGTTGTTTAAGTACATTTGCGCTTGTCATCCTGGTAGCCGTACTTGCTTCATAATCGCCCTCTTCACGCGTCAGACCCGGGCCAAACTTGTCGGCATCACGAATAAGATCATCGGCGGTTGGCGTCATGAACTGTGAAGGATCAGAAGATTCTATACATTTTTTATAGGCATTGACTAATTCATCAGTGTTTACCAGTGTATATTTTGTATCTCCAGCAATCTGTTCGCTGAACTGCAACTTTAAATTTTTCTCATTTCTTACGATTTTAGTATTTAAACCAGGAACAATAATATATTCTTTGCTCGTATCGGCAGCGGTTTGGCGTGACGCACTATTGGCTGTAGTCGCAGTCTTAGTGTCTTTATTGCCGTTCATGACATAAAAGCCAACGCCGACAATAAGTGTGAGCGCAATGATTACGAGTAATCCTTCTATCGCACCGAATCCATTTTGATTAAATTTTAGTTTCATACCAGCCTTTTTATTATGCTTATGTTTGATTCGATAGTACTTTATACATGCTGATAATTCAATAGTTTTGATGCTCAGCGCCACGATGCAAGTGAATTTCATGAATAGCGACTGAGAGGAGTTGGCGACCATACACCGATTTATACAAAATTAGTACTTCGAATACGACAATCTTTTCAAGTATTAAATCACTCAAGTTATGAAACGAATATTTTCAATGAGTATATTAGAGGACATTTATAAGCGGTTCGAAGTTGTAAAGCTTATTGCGTTCTCTGGTAGGCGTAAGATCCCTGATCAAACCTGCTTTCACAAATTTTGCAATGAGGTTCAACGTGGTTTGCGTATTTTGAATATTGGCTCGTTTCGCGATGGATGTAGGAGTAAATGTCGGTTGCGTAAATAGAGCATCGAGTAAGCTTGATGCGTAAATCGAATTAAATTCAGGCAATCTTTCGCGAAGCCGTCTGTAGAGGTTTTCGATTCTATCAATTCGTTCTTTAGAAACCTTTGCCTGCTCACGTACAGCTCTCAAGAAAAACTCAATCCACTCTAGCCATTCATCCTGTTCGCTTACACCATTTAGTCGCTCATAATAGTCGCGGCGGTGAGTTTCAAGAAATTCTGAAACGTACAAATTTGGATACTTTGTTAAGCCTTTTTCATATAGATATAGAGGTATTAGCAACCTACCAACCCGCCCATTACCGTCAGCAAAAGGGTGTATTGCTTCGAACTGGTAATGCATGACGGCAGCTTGGATCAATCTATCTGGTTGGTCATCGCTATGCATATAATGCGCGAGGTTAGAGACAAGAGCGGGAATTTCAGTATGAACAGGCGGAACATAGCTCGCTTCGTCTATGGTTGCGCCTGGGGGGCCAATATGTACCTGGTGAGTCCTGAATTCACCGGGATTTTTGTTTTTGCCACGTACAGAATTCAAGAGCTCCTTGTGTAGCTCTTTGAAAACATTTTCATCAAGCGGTTTGTCCTTGAGGAGTTCTTTTCCATAATCTATCGCCAGACGATAGTTGGCAATCTCCCGGTAATCCCTTTGCTTCTCATTTTCTTCAGTTTCTAGTTCGTCTGCATCGAACTCCAAAACTTCTTCAAATGTTGCTTGCGTTCCCTCGATTTTTGAACTCAAGACAGCTTCTTGTGTCTCAAATGTTCTACGTATGATGGTTGGATTCAATAACCGATTAACCGCTTCATCATATCTTGCTACCGCATCCCTAGCATCAGTTAATAAACTTATAAGAGGCGTAAGATCAATATGGGGCGGTAGCTGAGGAGGTGTAAAGGGTTGTTTTGTCATAATCATTCTTCATTTCTAATCGATTAGAATTAGCATACACGTAACTCTAATCGATTAGAATTATACTCTCATTAACTCTAATATCAAGCCCTAAATTAGAATTAGGGCAAATGTATCTCTAAATATGCGGTGTCTGACAAGGTGAAATGTTGGCTATTACATTATTGTAGAAGGAGTGCATATGTACCGACGAAGAATAAGGTTACGGCACAGTAAGCACACGGCATAAAATAAAAGAACTCTGTGCAGAGTTCTTTTATTTTAAAGGTTTCAATTGTGGTCGGGGATAAAGGACTCGAACCTTCGACCTCGCGGTCCCAAACCGCGCGCGCTACCAACTGCGCCAATCCCCGTTACTACGATGCGTAACAGATAGGAATTATACTGTAATTGTCTGCAAATAGCCAACTTTTCTGTGAGTGTCGTCGATGTGCTTGAACTTAGACAGCCACTGCTACGTATCTGTTCAGTAGGTCTCTAATCGCTAATCTTGCGGATATATTGGATTGAGCGGGCTTGTCCAGTTGTTTCATCGATATCAGCAAGGACTGCGTTGCATTGCAGACGACCAGTAGATTCAAGCGTATTGCGGCTAGCCTGGCCTGTTTTCCAGCGATTTATAATGACATCGAATTCGACGCCGAGGCACGAATCCATGCTGCCGCACATACCGACATCACTGATGTGCGCCGTGCCGCCCGGTAACACCATGGCATCAGCTGTCGGCACGTGCCAGTGATCGCCAACGACGAGGCTGGCCCGGCCGTCGAGATAGCGGCCGATGACAAACTTTTCGCTGCTGTAATCGCCATGAAAATTAACGATTGTTGCTATCTTCGGCACGTCTTTTTGACTGTCGATAATTTGATCTACAATAGTGAGCGGATTATCGACAGGCTTGGCGGCATCGCGGCCAACAATCTGACCGAGTAAGCTGACGATCAATATATTACCTTTGCTGGTATTCAGATATTTATAACCTAGGCCCGGCGTACCTTCGGGATAATTGGCTGGTCGGATAATAGGCTGAGCCGGATCGTTCATAGCTTGAATAATTTCATCACGGTACAAACTCCAGTTGCCGCCGGTACAAAAATCAATTCCCATCTTTCGTAACCTGGCAAAATCTTGCAGTGATATACCCTTGCCTTCGGTTGTATTTTCGGCCTGCGCGATGACCACGTCTACATTGCACGAGCGGCGTATTTCCGACAGCATTTTTTCGACAGTCTGCATGCCGAGTTCACCCATTATGTCGCCGAGGTAGAGAATATTCATGTGATGTGCTTTGCCTGTAGCCACTGCGGCGCGGGGTCATTGAAGCTGATTATAGACAGTGTGTTGAACTCGTCATCCGATACATTGTATTCAGCTCGATACACTACCTCGACTGTCCCATGCACCCTTCTTTCCCAATCTAAATCTAGTTTATGGGCCAAATCAGCTAGAGACTGCTCGTCGGAACCTTCGATTTCAATATAGGGCTGTGCCCACGGCCATTCGTCCAACTCAATCTCAAAATTATTAAGACGCCAGCTTTCACGCCTCGTTTCCTGATATGATTTTGCGGTTAATCCCAGTTGTTCGAGGAACGTACAAGCCTGCTCAAAACTATCGACCTGCATATTAACCTCAAGTGTGCCATGTAGACTGCGGTCGTTGAGTTGTTTATAGGTCATTGTAACCTTATTCCCCTCATCCCGAACTCTGGCTAAGCCATTTTTGCTCGTATACAACCGACCATCGGGAAAATCATACATCCGGCGGCGCATGAGCCGCATGGGCTGGGCACACACAGCGCCGAGCGACAAAAGCTTGGCGCGGAGTGCATCATGATCAGCGTGGAGGAATTTTACTTCAATTTCAGGCTTCATAAGCTATCTGATTATTTAGCAAACTCGATGGCCCGTGTCTCACGGATGACATTGACTTTGATCGTACCAGGATATTGCATGCTTGATTCAATTTTAGTGGCGATATCACGGGCCAGCTTGATGGCAGTTAGGTCGTCGACCTGGTGCGGTTTGACGAAAACGCGGACTTCCCGCCCGGCGCTGATGGCATAGGATTTTTCAATACCGGGAAAGCCGTTGGCAACGTTTTCGAGGTCACGCATGCGTTCGCCGAAGTTTTCGGCAGATATGTTGCGGGCACCGGGTCGTGATGCACTAATCGCGTCAACGACGCGGATAATGAGCGCTTCGACGCTGGTGGCTTCGATGTCGTCATGGTGTTGTTCGGCAGCGAGGGCGACCTCTTCGGGCGCGCCGTATTTGCGGAGCATCTCACCGCTGATGTGGTGGTGCTTGCCTTCCATTTTGTGCGTCAGCGCTTTGCCGAGATCATGCACTAGGGCCGCATATTTGGTGATTTTGACATTTGCGCCGACTTCTTCAGCAATCATCCCGGCAATATGCGCCATTTCGGTACTGTGCTTCAGGACATTCTGACCGTAACTGGTGCGGAATCGCAGCTCGCCAAGTAAGTGTAAAACTTCTTTTGGAATACCAATTATGCCGACTTCACGAGCGGCGTCTTCACCGGCCCGGAGCACATCTTTTTCAACGTTTTTTTGTGCTTTTTCGACAACTTCCTCAATGCGGCCAGGATGGACGCGGCCGTCTTTTAATAAAAGTTCGAGAGCCTGGCGGGCGACTTCGCGGCGAACGGGATCGAATGAACTGAGGACAATATAGCCTGGAGTATCATCGACCATAATGTCGACGCCGGTCGCCCGTTGCAAAGCTTGAATGTTGCGGCCTTCTTTGCCAATAATACGGCCTTTCATTTCTTCGTCTTCGAGCTTGACGCTCGTGACCGTACGCTCAGCCGTGACTTCACTGGCCATACGCTCCATGGCGGTGGTGATAATCAGCGCGGCCTTTTCTTCAGCATTGTCGCGGGCTTCGTTTTGCATTTTATTGATCATACCGACAAGGTCATTGCTGATGTCACGCTCGGTCATTTGCATTAATTTTTCTGCTGCATCGGCCTTACTCAGTTTGGCGACTTTTTCAAGTTTTTCCTGCTGTCTGATACGAATATCACGAATTTCATTTTTGAGTTTTTCAACTTCTTCTTCGCTGTTGCGCAGGCTGGTGGTGCGTCTGTCGAGTTCGTCGAGCTTTTTATCAAGTGATTCCTCGCGGGTGATAATGCGGGCTTCAAGATCTTTGAGCTCGCTACGCCGTGTTTGCTCGTCCCGGCGGGCTTCGTCTGCCAATTTTGCGGCTTCCTCGCGAGCCTTGGAAAGTGTTTTTTCGGCCTCTTTCTTAGCTTTTTCCTGTTCTTTGAGAGCCTGCTCTTGGGCTGAGCCAACTTTTTTGTTGTTCAGCACGGTATGCGCCCCGAATCCTATTCCTAACCCTATCAGGGCAAGAATAATGGTAATTGGATCCATTATTGGTCCTTTCTATTCAGTTCAGATGTTTTAATACCGCAACGTATGAGCAATCGCTATCACTTCACTAGCTATATGGAGGGATTATTATCTGAAAATCGAATGTCGTTATGGTGATTATAGAAAATGTCGTCAGGATGTACTTATGAAAAAGTAGTTAACCCTACCATAAACTATACGCTTTACGCCTGCAAACCGTCAAACTTTCGCTGATGGCAGCAGCAAATCAGCCTTTTGGCTGGGTAATATGGACTTCAGTACCGTATACTGGCATGGCTATACCGTCAGTTTCTCCTGCCAACAAACGCGTTATGGCATCCGAGCGCCATTCGTCGCCGCTGGTTGCAATAATCGGCGCATGCAGGGCATATGACAGTGCGTTGGCAACGGTTAGCCCTATCCGAAGACCAGTAAAGCTGCCAGGTCCTGCGTAGCAGGCGATTGCATCGATATCGTTTAGGTTGTAGGAATGAGCACTTAGCATATGCCGTACGGTGTCATGAAGCGTTTCAGCAAGTTGCCGGTGGGCCATCCACGTCTGACTGGCAAGCTGGCGGGTGTCCTCATACAGCCCTATTTCGGCCTCCGGTTTATCAGTTCGTATCGTGAGAATGATCATGTTTATATTTCTCCGTCCGGCATAAGATACGACTGACCCGGCTGATATTCAATCGTAATGTCCCGTTCGTGTTCGCTCTTGCTAATAATATTGATACTCAGTCTGGTGCTAGGCAGTACGCCGGCAACAATTTCACTCCATTCAATGACAGTAACTGCCAACGGATCTTCGAGTGCTTCGGCTAGTTCAAGCGTCATAATTCCAGCTTCGTGAAGCCGATAAAAGTCAAAGTGATATAGCGCCAGCTTTTTGCCCGGGGATGTGTATTGGCGACCGATCGTAAATGTCGGACTGGAAACATGGTCCTGACTTCCCATACCGCGAGCGAGCCCACGCACGAATGTAGTTTTGCCGCCACCGAGATCACTATTCAGTGCTATAACCTCGCCGCCACGCAGTTTGGCTCCGATCTGAGCGGCCAGACTTTCGGTTTGCTCTGAACTGTGCGATTTTATTTGAAATGTCATGACGGTATTCATACAGTCCGTATAGTACCGCACAGGCCGCTACAGCGACAAGTATCCCTGGGTGAATTGGCGGCTTCGGTTTTACGTCGCTCGTTGCGCTGAATGTCGCGGTATTAGCTTTTTTGGTTTTTTCAGTTTTTTTGGGTGCTTTAGCTTTTTTGGTCGCTGAGGTGCCCTTGATTTTGGGAGTTGACGTTTTGGCAGTCGATTTTTTGGCAGTCGCTGCCTTGGTAGATTGCTTCGTAGTAGCAGCGGTTGCTTTTGCGTCCGCTGCCTTGGATGTCGATTCAGCCGTTATTACATTAACAGCTCCGGGTGTCGCGCTCGCAGTCCACTGCCAAATGCCGCCACTGAGCGCCCAAGCCATGTTGTCGCTTGCGGCGCTGTATGCTGTTGCCTGACTGGCAATCGATTTTGATGGATCGCGTAACCTGACTTGGCTGCCGGAATTTGTGAGAGAAAGCCGGGTATCGCGAGCATAGAATGCTCGGTAGCTCTGTGCAGGGACGATGGTAGCGTCAGTAAATGTGAAACTGCGCAGTGTGGTCGTGCCGACCTCAATACTATAGCCGCGCAGGTCAAAATCAGTCCTATTCGAGTTGTATAGTTCAATGAATTCATCGGCAGAGTCAGTCAGCGGGCTAGCCGGGTTTGGCAATATCTCTGTAATGAGCGGGGCCAATATTGTAGTGGTTTCAGCCGTTTCATTCGCAGGCTGTAGCGGTAGTGTCGTCCCGCCTTCGTCAACAGGCGGATCAATTGGATTGTCGTCAGGGTTATCGGTGTCATCAACCGTGGTCTCGCCCGATGAAGGCGGTTCCGGAGTCGGTGTCACGATGACTAGAATAGGTGGCACCCAGGCTGCAAGCGGCGTGAGATCATCTTTAATCATAAAGCTAGTCAGATTATTGTCGATAGTGGTGTATTCATCATCGTCATTTGGAATGCGCTGCTGGCTCTTGCCGGTGCCGGGCTTTGACATGACATTCCATGGCATAACCGGGTTTGATGCCGGATCGAGCCACATGATCCGGTCATGGGCCACGGTATCTATCGCCGTTGCTGTTGGCGTCATACTGAGTAATTGTAATCCGCCACCCGTATCGGTCATGAGGTGCGAACTGGACGGATCATATACTTGATCCGGCTGAACGTTGTTCGGTTCGTAGTCAGTACTACTAATCAGATAATAATCGTGGGCCGCAATGACGCCCGATAGCGTAATGGAATTACTTGCAGTGATGGCTGTATTCCAATTCGGCAAGCCTGTCTTGACGGCTGTGGAGTTATAAAACTGGATTTTCCACTGCGAACCAGTCGTGTCTGCGGAGTCACTAAAATCAATGTCCGTGTCAGTCGCATTGTATAACTCGATATACTCCTCGGAAGCACTACCACCATTAGTCTGGAACTCGGTAATAAACACATCTGGCGTGCTCCGTACGGTGACACTGGGCGATGTGTTTGCCGACGCATAAACCGGTAATGCGGTGAGTAATACACATAGTAGAGTTACAAATCCTACCCTGAGCCGTCTGGTAATCTTCTGCATGGGCATCATAGTAATCAGCACTCGGCGCCATCGCAAGCAATAGCGTCATATATTTCATTTTTCTACAACAAATTACTTCGTGAACAGCGCCGTATTATATTCCGCGCTATACTGTGAGTATGTTACAACTATCCGGAACTATGCTGAACCGCGACGTACTATCACTACGTACCGGCAGTCCTATTGCTCAAATTACCGCCAGTATCATCAATCCTGATAATTTAAAGATCGAGGGCTTTTACTGTACAGAGTTTGATACTAAACAACAGATGGTATTGCTGTATCAGGATATTCGCGACATCCTGCCGCAAGGCGTCGTTGTTAACGATCTCGATGCACTGTCGGAACCAGAAGAATTGATACGCCTCAAAAAAATCCTTGAAATGGATTTTGAGTTACTCGGAAAACCAGTCGTAACAATCAGTAACGAAAAAATAGGCAAAGTTAGCGACTATGCGTTCGAAACAGCGACGCTGTATATCCAAAAGGTGTACGCGTCGCAGTCACTGCTCAAAAGCTTGACCGTCGGCAGCCTGAGTATAGACCGTAATCAGATTCAAGAAATTACACCGAAAAAAGTCATCATACAAGACCTGCTGCAAGGCACGCCAGCTGGCGCTGCGGCCACCGCCTAGCCATCAGTATCTTCAGCCTTCAAAGCTTGTTTGATATCGTCATAGCCATAGCCCTGCCGGGCTAAGTATTGCATGAGTTTCGTCGGATCTTGATAGCGGCTTTGGCGGCGCTTCTTGTTAATGAGCTGCCGGATTGTATCACTATCTGTCGTCGGATCGTCCTCCAGGACTTGCTGAACTACTGTATCTGGCACGTGCTTTTGACGTAATTCCTGCATCAGCCGTCGCCGGCTTACAGATTTGATTGCCCGCCGGTTATCCACCCAGCTGCGGGCAAAATTCAAATCGCTGACATATCCAAACTTGCGCAACTTATCTAGAATTTGATCACCAGCGTCCTCATCAATATCTTTGCGCCGGAAATAGTCACGTAGTTCCCATTCACTGCGCAAGCGACGTGCTACGTAGGCCAGCGTCAGACCATATGCTTTATCAAGCTTCGACGTGTCTTTGTAGGTCACGAGCTGTTCGGGAGTAACTTCTTGGCCGATATATATTTTCTGGTCAAGCAGTGCGCCTTCGCTAAGTGAGAAAGCGTATTTGTCGTTTACATATATAGAATAACGGTGCTGCAACTTGATCTGCTGCTTGATGGCACTGATTTTCATGCCAGCAGCAGCTGATTTTGATCGGCTTGGTCCACGAGCGGACAGCTCGGCGCTGTCCGCTCCGTGAATGATGGAACCTGTACTCAAAGCCTATTCCTTGACGACACTGTCACGGACTTTAGCGGCAATCTCTTCCATGATGGACGGATTTTCCATTAAGAAGTTCTTGGAGGCTTCGCGGCCTTGTCCGACTTTAGCACCTTCGTAGCTGAACCAGGCACCGGCTTTTTCTACGATATTTTTGCTGACAGCCAGATCAAGAATGTCACCGGAACGCGATATGCCCTGGTTGTACATGATGTCAAACTCAGCTTCACGGAATGGCGGAGCAATCTTATTTTTAACTACTTTAACGCGGGTGCGGTTGCCAATTACGGCATCGCCCTGCTTGATCTGTGACGTACGCCTGATGTCCATTCGGACTGAGGCGTAGAACTTAAGGGCGTTACCACCGGTAGTCGTCTCCGGGTTGCCGAACATAACGCCGATCTTCATACGGATCTGGTTAATAAAGATGACAGTGGTGTGCGAGCGGCTGATAACACCCGTCAGTTTACGCAGTGCCTGGCTCATCAGACGGGCTTGCAAGCCCATATGTGAATCACCCATGTCACCCTCGATTTCGGCACGCGGCACTAGTGCAGCGACGGAATCAACAACAATTAAATCAACAGCGTTGGATCGAACCAATGTTTCAACAATTTCTAGTGCCTGCTCACCGTTATCCGGCTGGCTGAGCAAAAGGTTTTCGACATCGACACCAATGCGCTTGGCATATGACGGATCAAGTGCGTGCTCGGCATCGATAAATGCTGCCGTGCCACCTGCTCTTTGAACTTCAGCAATTGCGTGCAGTGTCAGTGTCGTCTTACCGGAGCTTTCAGGACCGTAGACTTCAACAATACGGCCCTTTGGAATACCGCCGCCAAGTGCGATATCGAGTGACAACGAACCAGTTGGTACGGTTTCGACGTTGATATGCGTCGATTCACCGAGCTTCATAATCGAGCCCTTACCAAATTGCTTTTCAATTGTCTCAAGCGCCAGGCCAAGTGCCTTGTTTTTGCCCTCAGTTGCAGCAGCTGATGCTTTTGACACTTTAGCAGCGTCTGCTTTATCAGCCTTACTCGGCTTTGGTGCGTTAGAAGCTGCTGGAGTCGCCTCCGAATTTGTTGCAGCGTTAGTAGATGTGTTAGCGTCTTCCGCCATATGTATACCCTCCATTACCGGTCTTAAAACCCTCTCCGGTCGTTAGTTATATTATACCTCAAATTTCATTGTTTTGCACCTGCCCCATAAGAGTTTTCTCTGTCAGATCCGGCCATATTTACAGATTGTCTATCGGTCTCTGTCTCTTTCTCATCCGGTGCTCAAATGTACGAATTGGTAATACCGAAATATATAACAAAGCCAAAATGCTCATGCCAAACTATTCAATAAATATTACTACATGCCATTTGTCGCCCGCACTTCGGTAAGCGACCATTTTCCTGCCGCAGACAACGGACAGCGCTGCAATCGCATATAACGTTTATGTTTTGCACGATTTTTGCTAAAATGTGACCAGGATGGGTGGGATTACAATAAAAACAATATTTGGGACGGGCTGGTAGTCATGCGAATTTCCGACGACATGGTCGAGAAACTGCTGAAGGCCAGCGGTACATTCAGCGACGAACAGCTGAAACCGCTGCGTGATCAGGAAAAAACTGAAAAAAAGCCGCTGCAGGATATAGTTATAAAAAACAGCGTCATTACTGACAAAGAGCTGACAAAGCTGTACGCCGCCGAGATTGAAATACCATACATAGAATTTAATCCCCGTGAGCTCAGCCGCGAGATTCTCAAACTTATTCCGGAACGCATTGCCCGCCAATACAAGGCCGTTGCCTTTAGTGTTGACAGCGAGGGCTCGCGGCTTATCGCCCTAGAAGATCCGGACGATATTCAGGCTATTAATTTCCTTCGCAAACAACTCGGCGCCAACATCAAGCTTCATATTACAACTGAAGCAATTATCCAAGGCGCGCTGGACCAATACCGCGGAAATATTTCTAGCGAGCTCACCAAGGTTATATCCAGCGACGTAACCGCCGAAGAAGATGAAGAAGAAATCAGCGAAGATGAAGTTGCCGAAGATTCGCCCATAGCTCAAACCGTTAATCTTATTATCGAGTACGGTGTTAAAGCCGGAGCAAGCGATATACACATCGAACCGCGCGAAGGTTATGTCCTGATCCGCTACCGCGTCGACGGCGTGCTTCGTGAAGCCAACAAGCTGCCGCGCAAAGTACTCGGTGCGCTTGTTAGCCGCATTAAGATACTTTCCAATCTCAAAATCGATGAGCACCGAGCACCGCAGGACGGCCGGTTCAAGGTAGAGGTCGCCGGGCTTGTCTATGCTCTGCGTGTATCCACTCTACCGATCGTGGACGGCGAAAAAGTCGTTATGCGTATTTTGAATGAATCAAGCAAGCCTTCCACACTCGAAGAACTTGGCTTCTGGGGCGTGGCGCTCAAAGTTATTCAACAAGCTATTGTGCAGCCACATGGTATGGTGCTCGTTACTGGCCCGACTGGCTCTGGCAAATCGACAACACTATTCAGCGTCCTCAGTATGCTCAATAGTCCTAACGTCAATATATCTACTGTTGAAGATCCCGTGGAATACCGCATTTTCGGAGCCAACCAAGTACAGGTCAATCCTGTGGCTGGTATGACGTTTACCAATGGACTGCGGGCGCTCCTGCGTCAAGACCCCAACGTTATTATGGTCGGAGAGATCCGAGACGGCGAAACAGCGCAACTAGCAGTCCAGGCCGCACTAACTGGACACTTGGTATTCAGTACGCTGCATACCAACAACGCCGCCACCTGCCTGCCACGGCTGCTCGACATGAAGATCGAACCATTCCTCATCGCCAGTACCGTTCGGGTCGTTGTCGGACAACGGCTGGTGCGACGGCTCTGCATTGATTGCCGAAAACAATACACGCCTGACGCTACAACCATGGAACGGGTTTCGGCGACATTTCACCTGGATAAAGCAGAAGTTATGCGCGCGCTGCATGATCTTGAAAAGCAAGCCTTACAAGGCGGTATCGGCGCGACAATCAGCAAGACGGCCGGCGCACCGGCGTCAACTGAACTTGGCAGTACCGAATCGGCTATAAAACAGCTTTGGAGTGCAAATATCCAAGGCTGTGAATCGTGCAATCACACCGGCTACCGCGGTCGTATCGGTATTTACGAAGTGCTCGATAATACTTCAAGCATCCAGAAAATGATCGTAACAAACGAAACCAGTGAAAATATACAAAAAGCCGCAATTGAAGGCGGCATGGTAACTATGCAAATCGATGGGCTAGTCAAAGCGCTGCGTGGTCAGACTACGGTCGAAGAAGTCCTACGCGTAACGGCCACAGAATAATAAATCTATCATGAAATATAGCTACAAAGCACTCAGAAGCGGTAAAACTGTCGAAGGTACGGCCGATGCAGCCAGCCGCGAAGCGCTCGTTGCCAGCCTGACGCATCAAGGTATTCACCCGCTCGCGATCAAGGAGCTTGGCCAAAGCGGCAAATCAGGCCGCTCATTCAGCTTTGGTGGCAAAAAGGTCAAACTGCAAGATTTGGTTATTTTTACGCGCCAATTGTCGACGATGATCAGTGCCGGCGTGCCGCTAACGCGTTCGCTGGCGACACTCGGTGCAGACACCCAAAGCCCGGTGCTCAAAGAAGCGATTACGGCGATTACGAAAGAGGTTGAGGGCGGCGCTCCGCTCGGTGCAGCCTTTGCGAAGTATCCAAATATTTTTTCTGACGTCTACGTCAATATGGTTAAAGCCGGCGAAGAAGGTGGTATCCTCGACGAGATTCTTAAACGGCTCGCACTCCAGGTTGAGCTCGACGCGACTATCCGCAAGAAACTCAAGAGTGCCATGGCCTACCCGGTGGTATTGATGTTCATAACCATTTTCGCATTTTTCGGAATTATGCTCGGCGTACTGCCAAAAATTGGGAAAATTCTGACCGACCTTGGTGGGCCTGATGCCAAACTGCCGGTATACACGCAGTTTCTTTTGAATGCCAGTGATTTTATGGTGAACAACATTATCTTCATATTTGGATCGCTTGGATTAATTATATTTCTGACGCTCCGCTATATTCGTACGCCAAAAGGGAAATATAATTTCCATCTCCTACTACTCAATGCACCAATCGTCAAAAATATTACCATGAAAATGGCTGTTGCTCGCTTTTCGAGAACTTTCGCTTCACTTATGTCAGCCGGTGTCAGTGTACTCGATGCACTGGAAGTCACCGGTGGCGCCATCGGCAATAAAGTAATTGAAAAAGAATTGCACGAAGCGGCAGTCCAGGTTCGTAATGGTAAGCCGCTCAGCGACCCGATCAGCAAAAGTCCACACTTCCCTCCTATCGTCAGCCAAATGCTCGCCGTTGGAGAAGAAACTGGCCAGATTGACACTGTTCTTATCAAAGTAGCTGATTTTTATGAAGAAGAGGTTAACACTCTCATCGATGGACTGGCTGCTGTTATTGAGCCAATCATGATCGTCGTACTCGGCGGCGCGGTTGGCTTGATCGCCGCCAGCGTCATGGGTCCTATTGCCAGTCTGAGCAAAAATATTGGCGCATAGTTGGTCATATGACATTTAAAACTTGACGTTGTAGTGCTTATGTCTATAATCATAATCAGATACTGGCTACTTCCCTGAAGAGGGCCTGGTAGTCCAAGATCAAAACAACCAAATAACTAACAACAAGGAGGGTGGGTCCTAATGAGCTCACTAAGCAAACGAACTCAGCAGGGTTTCACTATTGTGGAACTTCTCATCGTAATCGTCGTGATCGGTATTTTGGCCGCACTCGTCATTACGACTTACAACGGTATTCAACAAAAGGGGCGCAACACCGAGCGCACAACCGATCTAAAAGCTATCCAAGGACAGCTTGAAGCGTTCTACGCAACAAATGGCCGATATCCAACGTCTGCAAACCTTGGTTCAACGAGTGCGACAAACGTAGCTTTCATTCAGAGCGAAATGAAAGGTCTTGACAAGGAAGCACTACGCGACCCGAAGGCAACGGCAACTCCGCTTGACTACTCGCTTGCTTCCAGCCCGACCGCTAACAAGTACTCATACGCACCATCCGGTGATGCAGCGGGCAGTACTTGTGACAACACCCCTACAGGTGGCGATTGTACGAAATACGTTCTCACGGCCAAGCCTGAAGGCAGCGGTGCTGACATCGTACAAAACAGCTTGAACTAAGCATAGTTTGTTCTGATGAATAACTAAAAAATCCGGCGTCCATATGGTCGCCGGATTTTTTTAAGGATAAGTGGTATAATTAATCGGAGAAGGATACGCTACCGGTGGGTAACACTAAATCAACATTTTTTTTCAAAGATAAACCAATTTTCGGACTCGATATCGGGCATGGGTCTCTGAAGGTTATGCAAACCGAACGCCACGGCAAAAAATCCCGTGTCGTCGGGTATGGCACGGCTTCATTCGACGCATCCGCAATTCAGGACGGTGTTATCGTCAATCCAAAAGCTATCGCTAAGGCGACGCGCGAACTTTTTGAGCATCGCCTGATAGGCGACATCACGACGAAACGTGTGGTTGTCGCTATTCCAGCTTATCGTACATTTACGCGGCTCATTAACTTGCCAGTCATGTCCGGCAACCAGCTGCAGGAAGCCGTCGAACTGGAAGCCGAGCAGTACATTCCAATGCCACTTGAGGAACTATATCTGGACTATGATGTCGTTGGCCGCACAACTGAAAAGGGCGAGGAGAAACTGGATGTCTTTGCCGTCGCCGTTCCACGCAAAACTGTTGATTCGCAGCTGCAGCTGATGCAGCTACTCGGGCTTGAAACAGTCGGTGTGCAGACAACAATTGATGCCGCCGGGAAACTATTTCTACAAGACAAACAAAGCGATGTCCCTGCCGTACTTATAGACTTCGGTTCATTATCAGCCGATATTACGATTTTTGACAAACACATGCTCGTCAGCGGTACCGTCACTGGTGGTGGCGAGGTCTTCACAAACCGTATCCGCGATAAACTCGGCGTTACCCAAGCCGAAGCTCAAATTATTAAAACAAAGTACGGACTCGGCCCAAGCAAACGCCAAGCGGAGATCGAAGCCGCGCTTGAACCAGTCTTGTCGCAGCTGGCGCAGGAAATTCGGCGTATGATTCGCTATTACCAAGAGCGCTACGGCGACAAACGTAAGGTTACGCAGGTTATCACACTTGGCGGCGGTGCGAACATGCCAGGATTATCAGGCTACATGACCAACTCACTGCGCCTGGCAGTCCGCTCCTGTGATCCATGGGAGTACTGCGAGCACAAAGGTCTACAGCCCCCGTCAAAGGCTGACAAACCGATGTTTGCCACTGTCATGGGACTCAGCTTGATTCCACCGCAGGAGCTACTAGTATGAGGACCGCGCAGTGATTAATCTATTACCAACAGACCTCAAGCAGGAATATTTGTACGCCCGGCGGAATACGCAACTTCGCCGCTGGGTATTTGCTTTGCTGTTTGGACTGATGGGCGTTGGCCTCGTTGCAACTGCTGGCATGCTCTACATGCAGCAGTCGATCGATACCTACAGCAAGCTGGTCGTCACCTCCGAAGATTCTTTAAAGCAGCAAAAACTAAGCGAAACCCGCAAACAAGCCGAGGATATCACGAGTAGTCTCAAACTCGTCGTGCAAGTCTTGTCGCGTGAAGTCCTATTCTCTAAGCTGCTGACACAGGTTGCAGCCGTAACGCCACCCGAAACCAGTCTGACTGATCTGACTATCAGCAAAGTACAGGGCTCGCTGGAAATCACTGCTATATCCAGCGATTATAAGAGCGCCACACAGTTGCAGGTAAACCTGGAGGATCCAGCAAACAAAATCTTTAGCAAAGCCGACATACAAACTATTTCGTGCAATGCGACTGCAACCAATGCCAAATACCCTTGTACAGTTACCCTCAAAGCATTGTTTGCCGACGACAATCCATTCTTATTTATTAACAAGGACAAAGGAAGCACGACGCCATGAACAGTAAGCGCACATTTTATGTCATGATTTGTGTTATTGTCCTGCTAGTCCTCGCGATTATCGGCAGCGCGTATATTGCAAATTTGCAGCTGCAAAAACAATCCACCAAATTAGTTGAGTACAAGATGCAAAGTGAAGTTCTTAGCAAAGAGCAAATTGGCCTGACGAAAGCAAAAAAGGATGTTGCCACTTATAGCTCACTCGAAAAAATTGCCAAAACAATTGTGCCGCAAGACAAAGATCAGGCACAAGCAGTTCGTGAGATTGTCAACATTGCCGCCGCAAGCGGTATCAAGCCGACTGCCATCGCCTTCCCTATATCGACCCTTGGCGCCACAACGTCTTCAGGCGCAGTTAGCCCCGCTGCTGGCAGCGCAGTCCCAGGAGCGGTAGCAACACCAAAAAAGTCCTTGTCACAGCTAACCCCTGTCAAAAACATACCCGGTGTCTACAATCTCCAAATTACCATTCAGCTCGACGCTGCCGCAGCTGTGCCGTATGCTAAATTCATTGACTTTCTGAGCCGCTTGGAGCAAAATCGGCGAACCGCCCAAGTAACAGGAATTGTGCTGCAGCCATCACCTCAAAATCCTGACTTGGTATCATTCACATTAACCGTAGACGAGTTTATAAAGCCATGAATATAACTACTAGCAGCATTCGAGACGGCCTGGTTCGTACTTTGCAACGAGTCCGTCGTCACACCCTACTACTATTTGTACTTTTTCTACTGTCAATTTACGGCTTTCTTAGCTGGCGTATTGTGACGCTTAATCAAGTTCAGCCAGACCAAAACGCTATCGCTGCCAAATTGAAAACGGCTGGCGTGCCTCGGATTGACCCCGACGTCCTCAGCAAAATCCAACAGCTGCAAGATAACAGTGTCGGTGTACAAACATTATTCGATGAAGCTCGTCGCAGTCCATTTCAAGAATAAACCGTACAGCACGCCGAGACGGGCCGGTATTTGTCTACTCCGCAAACTGCCTTTTCACCATAAAGGTTTTGTAGAATTAGGTAGGCGTCAATCGTCGCCGGTAACCGGGCGGCCGTTTTTGAAAGCCTCAACGGCGTTATTCAGTACGGCGATTTGTCGTTTTGGATTGCTGGCGTAATTGAAGCGGTACGTCGTCTCATCTCCCTCTGTCGACAATCGGATCATTCCATAGTGAAACAGATGCGTCATGACCCCGTCCTGGGTATAGCTGGCATCCTCGATATTAGCTAGACTCACCGTTTGTTCGCGCTTGGAAAATAAGCTGGTCTGAATCTGCTGAATGACACTTTCGTTCGTCAAAAAGAATTTGTTGGCGTTATAAATGATTGTCGCAATGAACCCGAATATCAGCGCAAGTAGCGATATCAGTACGACCGGGATCGCCAAGAGCTCTAGCGATGGCGCTGTTCCGCCTTCCAAGCTACTACTTGAAGCCGTGCTCGATAGTATTGCAGCCAGTGCGACAAGCGCCAGGATAATGGCACCGACGGAGAACCAGATGCCGATCAGGCCAATTGGATGACGGTCGATTGCGCTAATGATAAACTCCCCTTCACTCAGGTTGAGATCAGGGTATTTTCGCTTTGACTCTTCGTGACGCTGTCTCGAGGCCGGACTCATTTCCGGCTTGAGCGGTTCATGTGGCCGTGACATGTAGACAATTTGCGGCTGTGTACCTTGGGCTGGCTGGTTGGGCTGGCTGTTGGACGAGTCAGTACTGTCCGGCGATTGCGGGCTCGGCTGCTGAGGTGTTTGTGGTGAAGCGGGCGGCTGGTCTTGTGGATTCATACTTGCTATTATAGCTCAAAAATACCAAAGTAGACCATCCGTGTCGCCACTGTATCTATTATCGCTGCGAGGTAATATGTTCGGCGCGGCCCAAATGTTTGTAGGCCTTGGGCGTTACTTTGCGGCCGCGGGGCGTGCGCTCCAGCAGGCCGATCTGCATGAGGTATGGTTCGATAAAATCCTCAATCGTTGAACGTTCTTCGGCAGTCAGCGCAGCAATCGTTTCCACACCGACTGGTCCGCCTTTGTAGTTATCAATGATGGCGAGCAGTAAGATCCGATCAGCCGGATCAAGACCAAGGTCATCGACATCGAGCAGCGCCAGGGCTTGTTTGCTGATAACTGTATCAATGATGCCGTCACCGTTAACGTCAGCAAAGTCGCGCACCCGTTTGAGCAGCCGGTTGGCTATCCGCGGCGTCAGGCGCGACCTTTTGGCCAGCTCGTGGGCGGCCTCGTCATGAATTTTGACATTTAGTATATCTGCTGTCCGGCCGATGATCTGGCCGATCTGGTCATGATTATAAAATTCCAAACGGTGGATCATCCCGAAACGGTCGCGCAGCGGCGCAGCCAGTGCACCCGTCCGTGTGGTGGCACCGATCAGCGTAAACTTCGGCAAATCGAGCCGCAAGCTGCGCGCCGATGGACCTTTGCCGATCATGATGTCGAGCTTGAAATCCTCCATGGCACTATACAGTACTTCTTCGACTGTGCGGTGCAACCGGTGGATCTCGTCAATAAACAAAATGTCACCGTCCTGTAGATTGGTCAACAGACTGGCGAGATCACCTGCCCGTTCGATGGCCGGACCACTGGTAATACGGATTTGGGCGCCCATTTCATGAGCGATGACGCTGGCCATGGTCGTTTTGCCCAGTCCCGGCGGCCCGTATAGCAGCACATGGTCTAGCGGTTCACCGCGTTTCTGGGCGGCAGCAATTGCCAACTGCAAATTCTGTTTTAGTCTGTCCTGACCGATGTAATTTGCAAAATCCTGCGGGCGAAGTTTGTTCTCGAATTCCTGTTCGACAGGATCTGGCTCATCGTGATCAGCGGCAGTGCTGACGATTCTATTGATAGCCATTAGAAAGTACCTTTCAGGGCATGCTTGATCCTATCTTCTGTCGGCAGTGTGTCATCGATTGCACTGAGTGCCACCGCTGCGTCCTGCGGAGAATAACCGAGACTAACCAGTGCCTCGACGGCTTCGTCTTTCATGAGCAGTCCCTCGCCCTGCAATATGCCGGTCGTACTGAGATCGACGCCTTCCAGTCCTACTTTGTCCTTCAGTTCAACTACGATCTGCTCGGCGGCTCGTTTGCCAACTCCCTTCGCAGTCTGTAGCTGCTTAACGTCGCCGCCGGCTATCGCCACCCGGACAGCATTAGCGCTACCGATATCAAGTACTGCCATCGCTACCTTGGGTCCAACGTTTTTGACGCTCAGCAGTTGCTCGAACAACCGTTTATCGTCGAGAACTAGGAATCCAAACAGATCATGGCTATCTTCTTTAATATTTTCATAAATATATAATTTTGTCCGTTCGCCCGTGTGGACGCGGCCAAGATCGCTGAGTGTCAGCAAGACACCATAGCCGACACCAGCCGCGTCAAGCACGGCCTGCGAACCAATTTTCTCTGTAATTACCCCCGTGAGTGTTGCAATCATTTATTCTATTATACCACTAGCAAAATGAACTGGGCTGTTGTCAAAACTATATCCGCATTTGCATAGACTGCGTGATGGCGGCGGCCAGGGCGTCGGCTGCGTCGTCCGGACGGGGAATTTCTTTGAGTTTCAGTATAATCCGCACCATTTCCTGCATCTGCTTCTTGTCGGCGCTACCATACCCGGTTATAGCTTGTTTGATCTGCATCGGCGTGTATTCATATATTTTCATGCCAGCTTGCATGGCCGTCAGCAGTACGACGCCGCGGGCCTGTGATACCGTCATGGCGGTCGTGACATTCCGGGCAAAAAACAGCTTTTCGACTGACATGATTGTCGGCTTGGTCTCACTAATAATTTGCGTTAGCTCGTCATAAATAGTCAATAGCCGGACAGCGTCATCTTCGTGGACTGGCGTTCGGATGACGCCGGCATCTACCAGTACCGGCTGTGTCCGGACAATATCAATGACGCCAAATCCCAAAATTCCCGTGCCGGGATCAATCCCCATGATCCGTGTCATACATATAGTATAGTACTAGTTATGATAGGCACCGAATCCCGCCACCCCAAATATGCCTTTTATACGACCCGCGAATACTGGTCTGAACTGCGTAACCGTCTAGATAAAACAATACGCGGTGACAACGTACTGCTCATGACGATGTCATTCGATCATACCGATAGTATGATCACTCAAATTCTCAAGTCGTTGCACCAGGCTCTAGCACGTGGCGTACGAGTACAGATCGGTATAGACGGCCATAGCTTCTTGACTGACCACGGACGAGCAGGACCGCTCTGGACACATGGCCGGCTGCGCTCACCCATGCGAAAAGTGTTTCGAGACAAGCTGTCTGCCATAGAAGCGCTGCGGACATACGACACGTGCACGGTTACAATACTCAACAAACCAAACCACAGATTTAGCGTCCCGATCGTGGGACGCTCTCACATAAAAATCGCGCTGATCAACGATAATATTTTCATTGGTGGCTGCAATATGGACTACAGCGGTTCGATTGACCTGATGGTCGGCTTGCAGGATTCGAAAACTGCTAAATTTCTGTACGACATAATGTCCGGAATTATCCAGGCTGAGCGGACTGGATTCGCGATGCGTGGCGCCGATGTCCTTCGTCAAGTGGACGCTCAAACCCGTGTACTTATTGACGCTGGGGTAAAACGTCAATCGATTATATACGATCAGGCCATCAATTTGATTGATTCAGCCGAAAAATGGCTTACTATCACCTGTCAATTTTTGCCCAATAGCAAAACCGCTGAACATTTGGTGATGGCCAAGAAGCGCGGCGTCATTGTCGATGTCATCTACGGACATCCGTGGCACCAAGGCATGATGGGCGGCTTGTTACAGCACGTCAGTAAGCTGCGCGAACGAATGCGCGTACCGGCAGATTACTTTGGGCACCGGCTTAACCGGTCTGATCCCATGCTGCATGCAAAGCTCATCGCCTGCGACAAAGGCATGATGATTGGCAGCCATAATTACGTCCAGGCTGGGGTTACTTTCGGCACCGCCGAGATTGCGCTGCTTGTACAAAACGAAAAAACCGCCCTGCAATCACTGCGTAGCCTGGAGCGGTCTTTGAAAACATCTGCCTGACATCACTGTCTAGGCCGGTAACAAATCTTCTGCTATATCGAAGTTGACGTAGGTATTGCTGACGTCGTCCAAACTTTCCAACGCGTCCATCAGGCGCATGATTTTGCCAGCGGTTGCAGCGTCCGTTACTTCAACGGAGGTATTAGGGACGTATGTCAGCTCAGCCTCGGTAATCTCAATACCGGCTGCCTTAAGGGCATCCCGGACTTTGGCAAGATCAGTTGCGGCGGTGTAGATAACCGATTCGGCCGATTCGGCGTCAGTGTCCTCTTGCATGTCTTCAGCACCGGCTTCAATCGCCTGCATGAGCAGCTCGTCGCCAGAGCCTTTGACGCGTATCATACCTTTGCGGTCAAACTGAAAGGCCACTGCACCCTTTTCGGCAATATTTCCGCCGTGTTTGCTAAAGGCCAGTCGAACTTCCGGATAGGTGCGGTTGAGGTTGTCGGTGGCACACTCAGCTAGAATGGCAACACCACCCGGGCCATATCCTTCGTACAAAACTTCTTGCAACTGGGCGGCGTTTTTGTCTTTGACACGGTCAATGGCCCGCTGGATGTTGGCGCTCGGCATATTGGCAGCTTTGGCTTTGTCAATCGCCAGACGAAGCGTGAAGTTAGTGTCCGGATCGGCACCACTGCGGGCTGCCATGGCAAGCGCATTGCCGAGCTTAGTAAAGACCGCTCCACGGGCTGCGTCTTTGGCGCCTTTTTCTCGTTTAATTGTTGACCACTTTGAATGTCCGGACATGTCTTTTCCTCTATTTATACGTTGCCCTCAGCAGCGTATTTTCATCTCGTAATGCTGTTATTATAGCAGGATTTCGCTTCAGCCGCGAGTGCAGCAGCCAGTTCATGGCGATGAGTATGACATACATAGCAACCATGCCGGTCAGCGTTATGTAGACATTTTCCTTAAAAACGTAGGGGATGCTGGCTAGAATATGCGCCGCATCGAGCATGTAGGTCAGCACCATCGTTGCCGGCCAGGCGAACCAGCCGACAAATGGCGTAATCAACATACCAGCCAGCCCGGCAACAAGTGACAGCAGCATCGCTATCGGCACAAAGGCCGCGACTGCAACATTCGCAACCAAGCTGATGGCTGACAATTGCCCGAATATATATAGCACGAGCGGCAAAGTCGCGACTTCGGCAGCCAAGCTCTCTAGGCCTATTCCTATTAGCACAGAATTTTTGAAACGGCCTGTCAGGAAACGGTGATGCACCTGGGGCGATATGATCAGCACACCGTAAAACGCCAAAAAGGACAGATACCATCCAATGTCACACCATGGATACAGCGGGCTGGCATAGCTGGTAATAGCGGCGGCAAGCAATATGAGTAATATTGGCTTAAATGTGCGGCCGTAGTACCAAGCCGCCAGGCTCAGCGCACTGACAATTGAGGCCCGCACGATTGATGCGCTGGCGCCAGTAATCAACAAAAACACCGCAATCAGCGTGATGGCAACTGCAAATGTTTGATACTTTGACCGATCACCCAGTAGCCGCATGCAGGCCCGCAGAATAATAGTCAGATTATAGCCTGAGACTGCAATGATGTGCACGAGGCCGACCGTCACAAGATCATCATAGACAGATTCTGGTAATGTTGCCCGCTGGCCAATCAATATACCCATTGCGAATGACGCTGCCGGTTCGGGTAATGCTGACTGCATGCCGGCAGCAAACTTCCGGCGAAAAGTATCAATTGGCGTCATATGCGACGAAACTTGCTGCAACGTCGCATAACTCATGTAGCCTTGCCGGGCACCCTTGTCGGCTGGACGCAGCTTGCCTTCGACGCGTACCGTGTCTCCGCGGAATATGACGTTCGTACCAAATCCGCTGACACCAATCCGGCCAACCAGCGGTTCGCCCTTGCCTTCGACGCGGGCGTCGGTCAGATCGAATGATAGCTGCGATTGCCGGCCATAACCAGCGTCATCGACAGCCGTACCGATTAGCACAACTTTTTGATTATAGACGGTGTCATATTGAGCCAGTCTCTGCATGTATACCGTGCCACGCAGTCCGCCGACGCTGACACCGAGCAGCGCAACTGCCAGGAGTGCGGCTAAGCCCTGTCTGCGAACGCACGCCAGCAGCAGACACAGGCTAAGCACAATCAATGAATAATCAAAGCTCATGCCCCTCGCCAGCCCGATGCCGCCGAGCAGCGCTGCACAAAACACTGCCGCTAGTGTCGTCCGCCTAAACCGGTGGCTGAGAAGCCGTTTCATTCCTAGATACTAGACAGCTAAACGAACGGAAGCAAGCATGAGCACGCTACAATTGTAAATCTGAATTCTAAAACCTATCCATGAGCCTCGTCAACCTGTCCGCCCCTAAAATTTTCATTTAAGATGAAACAATTTTGGGGCCGCCCCGCAGGTTGCCACTCAAGGTAGAGATTTTAGAATTCAGATTTACAATTGCTTGCGGTTACAAACGGCGGTAGCGCGCAGCATGCCAGGACAAATCAATCGGCACCGCATCGAACGGAAATGTCGTGTTCAACGATGGATCGAACGGGCTGCCAGAGTTCGTCGAAATGTAGATATTCTTGCCAGACATGCCGCCAAAGCTTGGATTGCTATTAAACTTTGCCTTGTCGAAACACAGTCCGTTGATGGCCAACATGTAAATGTTTGGTGCGCTGACGTTGCCGTTTAGGAACATCGATCCACCGAGCGGACAAATACTGGTCTTCGATGCGGGGTCGGCGCCGTATGTGACCAGGACGATAGGACCGCTGCCGCTGGCCGTGGCAATACCGTTGAAGAACGCTGTGCCTTCGATAAATATATAGCGCGGCGTCGAGGTAGGATTGTTGAAGGTTGGCGAGCAGTTACTGCTAGCACACAGATTGGCTCGAATATGGACATTATCTGTGATGTTATACTGGCCGGTGCCAAGGTTCAAATCGCCGGATACGCCACATGACGTACTGACATTACTAGCTGAATCAGGATAATGCGTTTGCTTGGCACGGCCAGCTGACGGTATCGTCCGCGGAAATGCCCCGGTCGTCCAGTCGGCGCAGCCAGATGAAGAATTTTGATACGAGCTGTCCATATACTGCGACCACGGAATGTAGGTGGATTGAATCTTGCCGAGTGTTGTTTGATTGGTCAATACGTCAAAATTAGCGTTGCTGCTGTTGCCGGGCGGACTAATACAGTTATTGTAGGCCGTGATAATTTTGGTTTTGGTTTGGCCGGGCGTCGAAAACGAGGTTGGCTTGACGAGATTACCAGTGCCACCGATCGAGCAGTTGGACGCTCCGGTATCCTTGCCGGCAACAGTGATTGTTTCTGCATGGAGGTTGGTCGTGTTTTTGTTCATCTTGAAATAGCCGTTTACGTACAAATCACGGGCGTATATGTCTTTGACGCTACTGGCCACTTCGATAATGTTCCGACTGAGCATTCCTGCCACTGCAACCGAGCTAGAAGTCCGCTGCGCAGTAATTTCAATTTTGCGCGTATATGCCGCCGCCGTGGCTGTTTTTGGCCGGTACACTTTGCCAACAGCCGTAATAATCCGTTCGTTCAATGTCGAGCCGGCCGTGACTGTCGTACTGTAGGTCGACCGGTACTTTGCGTTGTTTAGTATCGTGATCTCCGTTCCACCCGTACCGCTGTAACTTCCAGTAGAATCAGCATTCAGCTTTGCGATTGCCGAGTCAGCGCCGGATTCAGCTGCATACTGTGATTGCAGCAGATAGATTCTGCCTTTGGCGCGCGACAGATTTGCATTCGCCAGGACGATTAGGGCGAGAACGATTGTCGTTAGGAAGACAGCCACAATAAGCATTGAGATGATTATTGAGCCACCTTGTGAAGCACGCGGCAACCTGTATTGTTTATGCATTGCGAAGTGCCACCCGAATAATCGTGCTGTTCTGCGTCGCATTGGTTTGCTGCAAAAACGGCTTTTTAGTTAAATTGATATTAAACTCTACGACTTCGACCGCCGTAAAATCCGGTCCGATATAATTCCCTGTTGTGCTGTCGACAATTGATGTGTAATTGATAAGGTTACCAGCGCGGGAAAAATAGCGCATATCAATAGAGGCCAGATCAGTCGCAATCGTTTTGTCAGCCGGACAACTAGCAGTCGCCGAGCTCGGCGGACAGCTTGTTTTGACTCTGTTGCCGACGGCGTTCGGATTCGCCAGGGTTCGCTGCATCAGTGACTTAGTTGATCCATCCAAATAATAGATAAACTCATCTTCGTACGGCTGCGTACCGTTCATAATAAAAGCTTTTGATGCGTCCAGGCTCGGCCGGCGATAGTATACCAACGGCGTCTTTACCCCGTTGCCGCCAATAGGCTTATTACCGGGGATAGCATGTATCGGTTGCCAAAATAGGCCAGAACTAATCGTACTGTCGGCTAGGCCCGGATTGTTGTCGGGGATACTATTTTGCGAAACGAGACCAGTTGACGTGGCAATGTTTTCGCGTATAAAGTCGCCAGCGTTAAGCCGTGTCGAGAGAGTGGTAAGATCTGCTTCGAGCAACGCGCTATACCGCCAGTAACCAATCATAAAGTTACTGATAATACCGGTAAATATCAGCGTCATGACCATAACAACAATTAATTCAACCATTGTGACGCCCCGTTGGTCCAGCCGCCTCAGCCAGTTGACACAAATCAGCAGTCTCATTGCTGCCCTATCCCATTTCGAGTAATCAACATGCGTAGTTCAAGCGGCGAAGCCGTACTGTGCTGATAGCCAACCGTTATGTTTATGACCTTTGAGTCGGGCACATCACGCAGCGGGTCGGATGCTGCCAATGTAGGCGTCGATGTCACAGTCAGATTTGGCGAATAGCTGATGATGCGACTGCCGCCACCTTCTGCCTTAAAAGTGTTGTTCGGATAGCAGTTGGTTGCACTGCTCACCGAGTCGTACTCTAGCGCTCGATCAATCTCCGGACAGGCGCTCAGCACCGCATACATCTCGTTTAATTCCTTAGCAATTGTGTACGATTTGCGCACTGCGTCATAACCGCTGACAAGACCTGCGACAATAATCGGAAAGATAGCCAGCGCCAATATAAATTCTACAATACCGAACCCGGATTGATCTGACAGTTTCGCGAAGCGCTTCATCTCCACACATTATAAGACATAAGTACTTTGGTAGCACGCTATTACACACGATCCGGCTTCATAGATTGACTTTTGCCCCAAAATACGGATAATGTAAGGAGTTATTTGCGCTAATAAGCGCTAATTCCACATAAGGGTCCATAGCTCAGCCGGTTAGAGCACCTGCCTTTTAAGCAGGGTGTCGTGGGTTCGAGTCCCACTGGACCCTCCAATTAAAGAACGTCAGCTGGTCTGGCGTTTTTTAATTGCTAGAATGTACGATGAGCTAGAACCTGCAACGCAGATTTGCCCTAGCAAAGATGCAAGTCGTGAGTTCGGTCGGCAAAAGCAACGCGCAGATGCAGCGAAGAATGCTTCGAGCATGGCTTCAGCCGTGCATTGTCCTCCTGGGCCCACTAATAAGTTTGTGCTTAAACAAAAGTAAATTGCTCTTTTTTTGTTATTATCTAGCTATGAACCCTGAGCAAAATAAACCTCCTAAAAATAATAGAAAATTGAAAAAGATATTAATTATAGTTTCTTTGATTATTATTGCTATTCCTCTTTTAGGATATTTATTTATAGTTATTAGCTTCTCCGGCGGCATCGGCGGCATGATTAGTGATATGAAGTCTGCCCCCAATCCTAGAAGCTCAGGCATCTCAGCGAAACGAACTACAGCACAAAGTGATATTGAAGCAGCATACAATCAATTGCAGCAATCCACGGGTTTTAAAGAGTATAAAAATGCTACCTATGATCAGTGTTATGAAGGGCAGAATAACTGGAAAGTAAAAGATGGGTACGCACATCGCTGTGATTATCGAGTTACAAAATACTACGGATTCAATGGCGACTTTCGCCAAGAGATGTTAGATCTTGAGCGAAAACTTTTCGCGCTTAATTGGCAGATATCGAATGGCGACCGAAACCAGCTAACATACTATATTGAGGAATATTACGACCAGTCCTATCTAGTGTCTAATATGCCGACTGTGATTTACGGATATGCAAAGAGTGGCATTACTATGGATATTGCATACAGCGAAAGAGACAGCGAGGATATATTTTGGCTAGAATCTGCTCAAGACGGCATTGGTAAAGGATTCCCTACATACGAGCAAAAAAACTTTATAGACGTAAAGTCGGCTTTTGCAGAAGTAACTCAGACCAATAAATACATTGTGGCTATCTCATTAGAGAAGAATTATTTTGAAAATTAACAATAAATAATCGACCGATAATTTTGACGTATTCGACATGTGGACAGTTCCGGCTCTAAAATTTGATGTAGTTTCATTGCAATAGATACCACATGCTCCTCCAAAGTAAAAGCCACACCAAGGTATGTATACCGAGCATGGCTACAGGCGAGCACTGTCCCATTTACCCCGCATCGTCCCTCTCGTGTAACCTAGATATCGATTACCCTGCCCATTTCCTTCTATGCTACACTGTCCGCATGTTCGGAAAATCAAAAAAGTTCCAGCCACTCAATGAATACCCGGAGAACTGGGTAATGATTCAAGATACCAATGAGGGAAAACCAATGTTTGTGAGAGTACAAGCATCTTTAAAAGATGCGGTAGGCCATCCTGAATACCCCTATCAAATCGGGGTGGCAGTACCGTTACATAATCAAACCTCAAATGGATTGCCACGAGAAAATGAGTTCAATGACCTCAATGCAATCGAGGATACGCTTTGCGATACATTAACTGATGCGGTGCTAGTAGCAATAATCACTACAGATGGCATGCGAGAATTTGTGTTTTATGCCAAACAATGGAAACCGGAAGAATATGAAGCCCGAGTCAACGAAATCGAAACACAGCAAGGTACGCATCAGCTCCAGTTTGTAATGCAGCATGATCCGGAGTGGTCGACATTTAAAGCTCTCCTTCCTTAATACAGCTGAGACTTCTACGCATTTTAGATAGGATGAGATTTGTGACAGATATGCGTCTGCGGGCATATCTGGTGTATAATTATCTCTAACTACTTAAACACCTTCACTATGTCAAGCAAAACTCCAGCAATACAAGTCAAAAACCTCACAAAATCCTATGGCACCAACAACGTGCTGCGCGGCGTTAGTTTTGAGGTCGAGCCAGGCACGATGCTGGCGCTGCTTGGCCCAAATGGCGCTGGTAAAACCACGACTGTTCGTATCCTGAGCACACTGCTGGAGCAAGACGGTGGCACGGTAACTATCGAAGGTCACGATCTCACCCGCGAGGCAGACAAAATCCGCCAAGTTATCGGCCTGACCGGCCAATCCGCGTCGGTCGACGAACTGCTGACTGGCCGCGAAAACCTGATCATGATGGGGCGATTGTATCGCCTTACTAAGAACAGCGCTGTTGCCCGTGCCAGCGAACTGCTTGAAGACTTTGACCTGGTTGATGCAGCCGACCGGCAGGTAAAGACATACTCGGGCGGTATGCGCCGCCGGCTTGATCTGGCAGTTAGCCTTATTGCCGTGCCGCCAATTATTTTTCTTGACGAACCAACGACCGGGCTTGATCCGCGTTCCAGAATCGCCATGTGGGAAATCATCAAAAAACTGATGTCGACTGGTACCACTATACTTCTGACGACACAATACCTCGAAGAAGCCGATCAGTTGGCCGATAAGATCATTGTCATTGACGGCGGCAAAGTCATTGCCGAAGGTACGGCTAACGACCTCAAGAGCAAAGTCGGTAAAGACCGTTTGGAGCTTGTCTTTCCAAACGCCAAAGCACTGAATGCCGCTACGGCAGAGCTTGGCAAAGATCTAGTCGATGTTAACCACAAACAAAACACGCTTTCACTGCCGATCAGCAATACCAGCCAGGATATCAAGGACGTTCTCGACAAGCTGTCACTGAAGTCCATTCCGTTCGAGTCGCTGTCCGTGCACAAACCGACGCTTGACGACGTATTTTTATCTCTTACTGGCAAACAAAGTGATAGCGACGAAAAGGAAGTTCTATGAGCGCACAATTAGAATATTCAAATAAATCGAAAATGCTGCAGAGCATCAGCGATTCCCTGCTCATGGTCAAGCGCAGCAGCACGCATATCATACGCAATACTGATCAGTTACTCGGTACTTTCTTTCAGCCAATTATGTTTCTAGTATTGTTCTCAGCCGTTTTTGGCGGCGCGATTTCGAAATCACTGCCAGCAGGCATTCCGTATCTTAATTTCCTGATGGCCGGTATCATTGTCCAGACACTTGCCTTCGGCTCGACGACGACCGCAATCGCTGTCAGTAATGATTTGCAAAAAGGCATAATGGACAGATTCAAATCATTGCCAATGAGCAACATCGCAGTCCTGAACGGTCATGTAATTTCTGATTTGTTCCGTAATGGTATCTCGACGGCAGTCATTATTCTTGCGGGAATAGTTATGGGATTTCGAAGCCAAGCGACCGTCGCGGAATGGCTGGCAATTATTGGTATACTAGCTCTATTTACGCTGACGTTTTCGTGGCTGGCAGTCATCGTTGGCATCAAAGCCAAGAGTGTTGAAGCCGTACAATGGCTATCATTTATTATTGTATTTCCGTTAACCTTCGCAAGCAGCGCTTTTGTGCAGACTGAGGGCATGAACAAGTACCTCAAAGCCTTTGCCGAGAACCAGCCAATCACCCACATCATTGAAGCTGTTCGCGCATACATGATTGGCACACCTGTCGGCAATCACGCCTGGATAGCCGTTGCCTGGTGCGTTGGCTTACTGGCTATCGCAATCCCGATCTCACTGTATCTCTACAATAAAAAAGCCTCTTAGTCTTTTTTGCTAGATTTATTGGCTACTATTTGTCATCGTGCACTGGCTTTGGCCGTTGCATCCAGAGATACAGTAATGTCAGCAAAGCATTGACACTAATAATAAGCGTTTGTAGACTTTCGAGTTTACGCCATAGTTCAAGCTGAACGATTGAAGCTGTCAGTCCATATGACATTAGCGGTACTGCGAGCAATGCTACTAGTACCCCGACGCCAACTGCTGGCAGAAAATTGTATGCCAGCCTGGCTTTGCCTTTGACGGACTTGATCATAAATATCGTCGTCAGAACGACCGGCAACAGCAGTAGGAACAGATTTACATATGATTGACCTGCCAGCATGCCTGGTTGCCGGGCTGACGTACTCGCGACAATTGTTGCCGCATCCGGACCGACAAACTGCACAAGTACCGCTCCCAGGCACAGGCTCAAGAATACCTGTGCAGCATTAACGCGGAGCACCATGAGCAATAATACTGGCGCAGCCAATAGCGCAATAAGGATAATCGTCGCGTCCATCATTGCTTACTATACCATAAGCGTTGTGCAGACGGCAGCCGGTGTATGCACACCAAGCTAGAGATTGACTGATTGTCCGACTTTGAGCTGATGCTTCGCGGCGCTACCAGACGGCAGCTCTATAACATACCGGCCATTGGCGCAGAAAACTTTGGGGTACGACGACGGACTAAGATTAGCTTCAATCTGCGTAATCTTCTGATGGTCGTCAAGCCAAATAATATCGATGTTGAAGCGCATATCCTTCATCCACATACAGCGCTCCGCGGTTTGATCATAACTGAACAACATGCCAGACTGGGCGCCGAGCGACGACCGGTCACTCAGACCCTGACTCTGCTGATCGGCAGTGGTAACCGTTTCAAGCGTATAGGTGGTTATCGATGAGGTATCTTTACCAAGAATCAGCACTCTATCGGTGCCAGATTTATTGAAATAGAGAGATAGCAACAATATGACTACTGCAAGAATTACGACTATCGATCCTGCGACGAATAGTTTCTGCGATTTCAGCTTGTCATTCATATTGTCATTCTGACAGGTGTGTCGAATCAGCGCTATAAGCTGCGCTAAGCGCCGACTTTATCTTTCTTCGGCTTGCTCTTAGCAGTGTGCTCGATATATTCGATAATTTTTGTTGCCACGTCTCGGCCTGTCACTTTTTCGGGCGTCATAATACTAGCCGATGAATTGACTTCTAGCACTTTAGGTCCGTCCTTGGATCGCATCATATCGACGCCGCAGACAGGCAGGCCCATGGCCTTGGCGGCACGAATGGCCATCTTTTCCTCTTCGGCAGTTAGCTTGACGGCCTTGCCGATGCCGCCTTGGTGCGTATTGGAGCGGAAATCGTCATCGAGGCTTTGGCGTTCGATGCTGGCGATAACGCGGCCACCGACAACAAGCGCCCGGATGTCAGTACCGGCAGATTCGGCCACGAATTCCTGCACCATAAAGTTCACACCTTCGACATAGAAGGCCTGCATAACCGCCTTGGCAGCCTTGCGGGTTTCAGCCAGCACTACTCCATTGCCATGCGTGCCGCGGGCGACTTTGATAATAACCGGTGCACCACCAGCTAGCTCAACAACCTCATCCAGGTTCGCTGTTTCGCGGGCGAAAACAGTCTTCGGGATGCCAACATCATTGCGGGCCATAATCTGATACGAGCGTAGCTTGTCACGTGACCTGTTAATCGCGATTGAGCTGGCAGTCGTGAAACTTCCTTGCATTTCAAACTGGCGTACAACTGCGGTACCGTATTTGGTATAGCTCTGCGCTATACGAGGGATGATGGCGTCAAATTTCGCTAGGATCTCACCTTTATAATAAATCACCGGCTTATTGCGCTCCATGGTCATGTAGCATTTAGCGTAATTTACGACAACCACTTCGTGGCCACGAGCCTCGGCGACTTCACGAAGGCGTTTGGTCGTATAATTCAGCGATCCTTTGGATAGTATTGCTATTCTCATCGCGTATTGTCTCCTTCGTCGTCAAGTTCTTCATTGAATCGCACATCAACAAGTAAATTATTTTCTCTTAAAAATCTTCTTCCTATAAGGACAGAACGCTTCAAATCTGACCTGTCGGCTAGTCCAATACGTATAGGGTACTTTATACCATGAATTACGATTGTCGTATCAACAATATATCGCTTGATGCGATGGCCAGTTGCGCTACGTACATGCGTTTGAACAAACACGTCGGTTTCAGTTGCGAGTGATGACTGTCCCAATGGTGTAAACTTCAGGATTCGCTTACGTACAATCCCGCGCCGTATAATTTTGATATCCGTACAATGAAGCGCACCTGAATATGCACCAGTATCGATCTTTGCTATCTCGGATTTAACCCCAAGATCAGGTAAATCAACTGGTTCAAAGCATCCCACAATTATATTGTCGATTTCTGGCATCTGTTCTACTCCTCTGCTTTCTGTATCATGTAATCTGCCAGCGCCGCCGCCTTCTCATTTTCAAACATAGTTCCTTCAATTTGCGGCGCACGGTTCACTTCAAAAAAATAATACTTACCAGTTATGTCATCATTTTCAAATACAACATCTACCCCGGCCACGTCGCGTTTCAATAGCGCCGCCGCCCTGATACATTCTTCCAACACATGTTGCGGCAATGCAGCACTGTCAATCAGCTGGGCTGGGCTGCCCTGGGAAGTATTATTCAGATGGCCCGACAGCCTGGAGCGATACAATATTGGACCGATTGTATCGCCACATATCCACACTCGATAATCTGCAGAGTTTGGAACAAAACTCTGCACTACGAAGTGTACTTTAGGATGTTGCAACAAGGTAGATTCTAGATCAGTCCGAGATTGAACCAAATAATTATCACTACCCCTACTGCCGCTGACCGATTTCATAATTACAGGATATTCGACCGTTTCGGTGTCGATTGCCTTGAGTAGTATGTCATGTGACGATGCATAGATCGTTGCTGGAAACGGTAAACCAGCGAGCGCAAATTCCATATACTGCGTCAGCTTGCCCATTGATCCGGGACGGGTGGCAATTTCCTCGTCAATCACTGCTATGCCGCGTCCTCTGCAGTATTTTCCAACCGCGATGGCCTGCGCGGTACTTTCCTTGATGCGCCGTAAATAGACAACATCGTAGTCATCAATGGTCTTGCCTGTCGAGTGGACCGTAATTGACTGTTCGGAAGCATGAAGCACATACGACAAATCGTCATAAACTGCCATGTCGACGGTAATTGGTTGTGAAGCATTCGACTCTAGCAAGGACTGCAGGCGAGCAGGATGAGCCTGTCCCATATCAATGCTTTCTTGTGTAAACAAAATCAGCGCTCGTGTCATTTGTGCCGGCTCCATACATCGAGCATATCTACTATTTTTGCAGGCATGTCGACAATTTTACCGCCGCGCATCCCAAAATACAGCCTTAGTGCTGGCGCGGTATTGAACTCCATAAATACATAATTATCATCAGTTTGAGGAGCTTCAAAATTTTCTATCATCAAATCGACAACTAGAAAAGCTGGATTAAGTTCGCGGGCCAGCTTTACGGCTGTTTTCAAATAACTCTCATGTATTTCATCAGAAATATCATAGAGCGACGCACCACCGCTTGTCAGTGAATTTTTGCTTAGCTCAACGACTTCGCCCGCTCCCGGAATACTGTTTGACGTCATGAAGTCTGCGGGTATAATCGCACTGCTTAGCGGCGGATACGGTATTTGTTCGAATTGTAATCCGCGCCGGGCGTCATTTTCTTGCTCTATTAGCTGCGCTATCGTCGAATGGCCGTTACCAATAACGCGGGGAGGTTGACGCCAGATAACTGAGACAACTTCACCATCAGCTATAGTTATTCGCACTTCCTGGCCTATGAATTGGCGCTGTAAAATTACCTTACCGGAATATTCATGCGCGTAATCAATCGCTTTATGGAGGTCTTCAGTATTTTTGATACCAAGCGTTAATCCGTGCGAGCCGGATCCGTCAGCTGGTTTTGCAATAATCGGCGCATTTGCGGTTAGAAAATCTGCCATTTTATCATTGTCGCCAGGTAGATATATGGTGCGCGGTATACTGACGCCATAGTGTGCCGCGAACTCATAACCCAGAGTTTTATTGATGCTGATTTTCTTGGCAGCTACCGACACAAAGGGATAAGACATTGCTGCCCAGCGGCTTAACCATTTTTTGCCATTTGGGGCCGTGACCTGCATGTAGGTACTAGACAAGGGTAGCATTTGTATTGTATACCCCCGTGCGACAAGCTCTCGCGACAGCAAGTGGTACGGAGAATAGCTTTTTCTTGGCTTTAAAGCAGAGGTCATCATTACAATTATTATAACATTTTGATAGTTTATTTTCAATAGTAACATAGTTAGTACTGTGCGAACTGCACTTGTGTTTTCAGTTTGCTCTGGTATAACCAGAGTATGCTATGGATTGTCGGTCACGCTTTCGCAGATATTCGGACATACTTACATGACCGTGAGATTTCGTTTGGCGTGCTCATAAATAAAAATGCACCTCAGCACCGTGCTCTGGCTGAGACACGGGTGGCCCCAGTTGATTTTTCGTCGCCAGAATCACTACTGGCATCGGCTGATGCGCTAGATATAGACGTCTCGGGCATACTCGTGGCCGGTTATGAAAATTACGTGTTGCCGGCAGCTATATTGTCCGAGCATTTTCATGTACCAGGTCTCAGTCAGGAAGTAGCGGCAGCAACTACAGATAAGGCAATCATGCGGCAAAAATTTATTGAATATAACCCAGCTATTGGTCCAGATTATAAAAAGGTAACTGATTGGAATGATATAGACTCATTCATGTCATCCCACCATTTCCCGGTCATGCTCAAACCGACCAACCTTATGAAAAGCCTTTTTATCACCAAAAACAATTCTCTCGACGAATTACAGCGTAACTATAATGAAATGGTCAGGCAATTGGCCGGTTTACACGACAAATTATATACTATGACTCCTCCTGAGATAATCATCGAGGAATGCCTGATAGGCAGCATGCACACGGTTGCAGGTTACGCCGATGCCGATGGTAACCCACATTTATTCGAACAAGTAGTGGACTGTGTCACGGGACAGGACGTCGGATTCCATGAAAATTATATTTATAGCCGCCAGCTGCCAAGCATACTCAGCCAGCAGCAAATTTCCGAAATTCTTGAGGTTTCCAGGCAAGGCATGTTGGCGCTCGGCCTGACGAGCACAATGGTGCATATCGAGTTGATGCTGACGTCAGACGGTCCAAAACTGATAGAAATCGGTGCTCGCATCGGTGGCTATCGTACGCGAATGTATGAGTATTCAAGTCACATTGACTTGAATAAGATCATGATCGATCTCGCGCTCGGCGAACAGCCCAATCCTACTTTGGGCAGCCGTACCGATCCGATTGCTGTAATAGAGCTGTTTCCCGAAGCCGAAGGCATGTTCGATCACATTATTAACGAACAGAGCTTAAATCAGCTGCCGAGCTTACGTCACTTCAGCATCAAAGCAGAATCCGGCAAGGCCGTCGGGCGTACTAGTCACGGTTACAAAGCGACTGCAGTCGTTATTATCGGCAACTCAGACAGATCCACGTTTGAAGCAGACTTCGCCTACATCAAACAGCATGTTCGAGTCGCAATTAGGTAGTTTTGCTATCCATAAGTTTTTGAATATATTGATCTTGTCCTGGCTGCAAGGGATTGTACTTTGCAGCAAATAAGCGCAAAAAATGCTTTTCTGGAAGCGGTTGACCATTGTTTTGTAAGTATTCAATGACTTCGGTGTTATCGTATACTCGGTCTTTGGGAAATACACAGCCAGGAACATCGGTTGGCATACCGCGCCATATCCGTACCAGATTTGAATATGCAGACGTTTGAGCCGATTCAACTTGCATATCATACGATTTATCCTGTGTATATTGATTGACAGCGCTAAGCCGCCAGAGTATTTCGTAACAATCTCTAAAGTCGCGTTCAGGATGTGCGTCGTATCCGGCGGCTAAAGCTATGGCGATCGTAAACGGCTCTCCGGCTGATTTTGGCTTACCATGATACATTGAGGCTACCGTTGCGGCAAATGGCTCTTCAAACGATCCATAATGCAAAAGCCCAAATTCTGCTAGGCCAGCGCCGAGTTTTTTGCCTTTGGCCTGTCTGCCGGCGTGCACTTCTGCTTCGTGGATCTCAGATTCAATAACTTTGTTTTGCTTTCTCATACCCGCAGTCCGCTTCTCGCCGATTTCGATGACAGTATCGGTCATTTTGGCAGCACACGACGATCGATTTGGTACCAGGATAGCCTTCCAGCCATCTTCAGCATATCCCTGTATCTGCAAATAGCGATTAAACACGTCTGCGCTTTCAGTCGTTTCGAGAATATCTTTGCCATTTACTTCTTCAAGTGAATATTCAATCGCTTTTTGGCACATGGTCCGAATAAGGGTTCTATAATGGCTTACCATTTCCTCGCTCATTGTAGCCTCAGATGTAGCGAATTCGGGTAGCGTTATGGATGCAATCAATTGCTCAGCTATATCGTGCATAGGATGCGACTCATCAGCCACAATGTTTCTGGCTTTTTGCAGCCTGCGATCGATCAAAGTCAGGGCACGGTTAATGTCCGGCATGCCGTATATTTCCCTGGCGGTTGATTTGAGTGCTTCTGCTTGTCCGGCGCGCCGTTCAGGTGACAGTATATTTGCCGCAATCGTTGCAGCTGTCTCAACAAAATCAAGTTCTCGGACGCGCGAAGCTATCATACTGTCAAGCAATCCGTCTTCAGCAGACGCAACAACGCCCTCATCTCGACGTTGTTCTTGTACGAACTTCAGACTTGTTGCAACGCGCCGCATTTCACGGCGATTAGACCGCTGTAGTTCAAAATTCGGACAGTTGTTGAGGACTGGATTACGAACAGTACCTTGCAAAAACGCACTTTTCTGACTATCTCGAAATTCGCTTGCATCACGCATCCCAGGCATGTCTCCAGATACATCAAAGCTCTCAAAAGCCTGCAATACACCGGCATTGTTGTAACCATGAATGACATGTTCGGTTGTGGGAGGTAACGTTTCGGCAACTATAAGGCCATGTCGTTCATACATAAATATACATTATACACTATTTTTTATTATTTTCAACTAGGATCATGCGCCGGTAGCTACGCGAGAATATACCAAAAATATGAGAAACGCCGTTACGGCGAGTATACAAAGCATCATCGGAATGAAGCCGCGCTGGTTAGACGAAAGCTTTTTCATTACATTAATTATGCCAGTTGGCCGTAGTATTGTACAGACAAGCATGAGCATGATTGCATTTTATGTTTTTTCGTGTATAATAGCGTTATGACTACACCAGAATATCCTCGACAACCTCGTGACCGTGACGAACAACGCCATCCTGGGAGCCGTCAGGTACCGCGTGAAGGATTCGATATGAATCAGAGATTAGCGCAAGGCATTGGAGAACGCCTAGATTCCAAAAGAGAATTAGCTGCTGCTAAGGCCGAGATGGAAAAATGGAAGCACACTGCAACGCATCATGAAATTTCGGGTCTACCAAATGCTTTAGGTTTTGAGCTTGGCGTAAATGAAATGCGTAAACAAAACCCGTATACCCCGCTTGGTATCATTGCTATGGATCTGTCAGGATTCAAAGCTTTAAATGATACACTCGGTCATGCCAAGGGTGATGAGACCCTTAAAATATTTGGCAGCCAATTACGGGCTACCGATTTAGAAGCAATCATCGATACTACCTCCATACCAGGTCATCCTCACGGTGATGAGTATCTGCTTGCTTCACTGCTTGAAGGTAGGCGTGACCCTGATTTGACACCCGAGCAACGCCTAGGTGCTATTGTCGGTAGAGCGCGAAATATCGGTCGTATTCTACGGGAGCAAGATTCTGACCTGTTAAAGGTTAATTTTGATCTATCCGTCGGTGCAGTGGTCATGGGGCCTGACATGCCGTTAGAGGATGCGCTACGTGCTGCAGATGAAGCAATGTATACAGACAAACAATCAGGCAATCGCGGTCGTTAGATTGCGCTAGTTCCAGAATTTCCGCTTTGGCGTACTCTCGGTTCTGAATGATTGCAGTAGTTCCTGCTGACGCTTCGATAGCTTCGTTGGTATGTCGACGACGATGGTGACGATGTGGGCACCACGTGACTGGTCGGCTACCGGCCGGCCGCCGCGCAGGCGTGGAACGCCGTGTCCGGATAGCTTGAAGTCGCTGCCGCTTTGTGTGCCAGCCGGTACTTTCATACGAATTGGACCGTCAACTGTCTCAACTTCGATCTCAGTACCGAGTGCCGCCTCGACCATATCGATGTGCTCATCGCTCAGTATCAGCTCGCCTTCGCGTGTGAAGCGTTTGTGAGGCTTAACGCGGATATTGACGTACAAATCGCCTTTTGGCCCGTTAGCAATCGCTTCGCCGTGTTCGCGCAGGCGCACCGTTGCACCATCGTCGATTCCAGCTGGAATCTTCATTTTGACAACTTGCTTTTTGGCCTGCGTACCCTTGCCCCGGCACACGGTACAGACCTTTTCAGGGACTTTGCCGCGCCCGCTACACTTTGGACAGATACTTGCCTGCTGGATATTACCGAAAATAGTGCGTGTCATATTGACAATCTGACCGGAGCCACCACATTGGTCGCACGTTTTCAGATCATGACCCGGCTCGACCGTTGTTCCCTTGCAATGCTCGCAGGTATCTTCGAGATTTAGATTTAGCTCAACTTCAGTGCCGAACACGGCCTGTTCAAAGCCGATGTCAACCTGTGTTTCAACGTCGCGGCCGCGCGCTGACTGACGACGGCCGGACTGGCCGCTACCGCCAAAGAAACTGCTAAAGATATCGCCGAGACCGAGATCTCCGAAGTCAAAGTTTGCACCTTGGCCGGCCTGGCCGCCAAAGCCGCCATAAGGATTACCGCCACCATTGCCGCCGACGCCAGCATGGCCGAACTGGTCATAACGCTGACGCTTAGACGGTTCTTTAAGAATTTCATAAGCTTCACTAATTTCTTTGAACTTGGCTTCGTCACCACCACGATCGGGGTGGTGTTCAATTGCAGCCCGGCGGAAGGCTTTTTTTATTTCGTCGGCACTCGCATCCTTACTGACGCCCAATATTTCGTAATAATCTCGTTTGGTTGCCATTGCTTATTCCTGTCCTACTTCTTTATCATCACTGACATCTTCCGGATCCTGCCATTTTTTGTCACTCGGCGCATGCAGTTTTGGAAACATAGTCTGGTGCGACTTGGCGCTACCAGGGTGAAAGGCATTGATAATTTGCTGCCGGGTATATGTCAGTGTACGGTCTGTTACTTTAATGAGCGCATCATTTTGCTCTTCCTCAAAACACACATACGTAATATGAGCGCCGCCGCGCCGGGCGATGTTCAACGCTGGAATCATATCAGCATCACTGCTGAGAACAACGATATCCTGAATGTTATCGTGCACGGCTGCCATGACGATTTCCGAGGCTAGCCGGACGTCGACGCCCTTTTCCTGTAGCACCATGGTACGGCGGCCGCAGTGGTAGCAGGCGTTGCTTTCTTTGACTTTCAAATTGCCTGCCTTGATAACGGCAACACCTTGATTGGTCAGCATAGCTATCCAGCGGCGATGTGATTCCTGAATCGAAGTAATTTTTCGTTCCAACATTTCAGGGATAGTGAATTTTGGCTGTTTGATGCGGGTTGTGTAGTAAGTAATACTCTCCGGGACTTCGCCGAGTGCATTTTGGACAAGCTGTCGGATATCGACACTAAATAAATCATCGCGGTCGCCAATGAGGTGTTCCTGATGCAGCACAGAGACCAGCCTATGCCGCAAGTTTTCGCCGTCGATGAAAAGTTTCATTTAGTATCTCGTTTCGTCTGTTAGTATGGCCGCAGTTACTATTGTATCAACATTCTGTATTAAAAAGCCCCGCTGAGGTCCAAGGACCAACACGGGGTGTATTTCGTATGGTACGATGTACACCCCGTGTTGTCAAGGTTTCGAATGGTGCGGCTTTCATGCTCCTAATCGCTGCCGACTATATTTTCTGACTTATGAAGTATGCTACTTCTTTTCGTCGACAACTTCGCCTTCGACTGGTCCATCGGCATCATCAGTTTTGGTGTCGGTGCGCTTGGCGGTTGACTCGCTATCGGTTGAGCCGTCCGTGTCAGACCCCTCAGCGTCGGCTGGAGCGTCTTTGGCAGCCTGCTCGTACATCTTTGCACCAATCGGCATCAGTTTGTCACTGAGCTCTTTGGCGGCCTTTTCCAGGTCTTCCTTAGTTGCCTTGTCGTCTTTTACCGTTTTTTGGGCCGTTTCGACGGCTTCATCGAGCGATTTCTTGTCGTCGTCACTCAGTTTGTCACCGTTGTCGTTCTTTAGCTTCTCAGCTTGGTAAATGGCACTGTCGAGCAGGTTGCGGGCTTCGACAGCGTCTTTGCGCTGTTTGTCCTCTTCGGCGTGTGCTTCGGCTTCTTTGGCCATTTTTTCGACTTCAGTCTTGTCGAGATTGCCTGAACCCTGAATGGTAATGCTCTGTTCTTTGCCGCTGCCCTTGTCTTTGGCGGCGACGTGGAGAATGCCATTGGCATCAATATTGAAGGTGACTTCGATCTGCGGCACGCCGCGTGGAGCTGGTGGAATGCCATGGAGTACAAAGCGGCCAAGACTCTTATTGCCGTCAATCATATCGCGTTCACCCTGACCGACATGGATTTCGACTTGCGGCTGGCTGTCGGCAGCGGTACTGAATACTTCCGACTTGGATGTCGGGATAGTAGTGTTGCGCTCGATGAGCTTCGTCATGACGCCGCCCATGGTCTCAATACCTAAGGAAAGCGGGGTGACGTCGAGCAACAAAACGTCTTTGACGTCACCTTGCAGGACGCCGCCCTGGATAGCGGCACCGACAGCGACGACCTCATCGGGGTTAACACCCTTCATCGGGTCTTTGCCAAAGATTTTCTTGACTTGTTCCTGAACGGCCGGCATACGGGTCATACCACCGACAAGTACAACGGCTTCGATGTCAGAGGCTTTGAGACCGGCATCTTTGAGAGCTTTGGTGCATGGGTCGGCAGTTTTGCTAATAAGATCTGCGACCAAACTCTCAAGCTTGGCACGGGTAAGATTGTGCTCAAAGTGCTTTGGACCATCCGCATCGGCAGTTAGGAACGGCAGGTTGATGTTGACTTCCTGAGAACTAGAGAGCTCAATTTTGGCTTTTTCGGCTTCATCACGAAGACGCTGCATAGCCGCTTTGTCGTTACTGATATCGAGGCCATGTTCTTTCTTGAACTCATCGACGAAGTAATTGACGATCGTGCGGTCGAAATCGGCACCACCAAGGTGAGTATCACCATTAGTCGATTTAACTTCGAAGACGCCGTCACCAAGCTCCAGGATCGAGACGTCAAATGTACCGCCACCGAGGTCGTAAACGGCAATTTTTTCGTCCTTTTTGTCCGCTTTATCGAGACCATAAGCCAGCGCTGCAGCGGTCGGTTCGTTGATAATGCGCTTTACCTCAAGACCGGCAATCTTACCAGCGTCTTTGGTCGCCTGCCGCTGGGAATCATCGAAGTAAGCCGGTACGGTGATGACGGCTTCTGTAACTGGGGCACCGAGAAAGCTCTCGGCATCAGCTTTCAACTTGCCAAGGATCATGGCGCTGACTTCTTCCGGGCTATATTCTTTGTCGGCCATTTTGACTTTGACGCCGTTGCCGCTTTTGATAATTTCGTAACCCATCAGTTTTAGGTCGCGCTGGACTTCTTTGTCGTTAAAATTGCGGCCAATCAGACGCTTAACTTCATAAATGGTGTTTTTGCTGTTAGTAACCTGCTGGCGTCGAGCCACTTGGCCAACCAGACGTTCGCCGTTTTTATTGACGGCAACGACAGATGGTGTAGTGCGGGCACCTTCGCTGTTCGCAATGATTTCTGGCTTACCTGACTGCATGACGGCCATTGCTGAGTTAGTTGTACCGAGATCGATTCCGATAATTTTACCCATAATTACTTTTCCTTCTTATTATTCTTAACTGTTGAAATAGCCCAGCTCGTGATCCATACTAACGCCATAATAACTGCAGTTTTTACGAGAGCCTCGGTCCAGCTGCTAGGAAATATGAATCGATCAAACAATACCAGTAAAGCATAGACAAGCACGAGGACTTTCCATTCTGTCTTGTAGAGTGGTTGTGCCGACTTTGACGCAGATACCTTAGAATTATTTGATGACATTATTGTCCTTCCATTAGCATGTAGTATGTTAGAGTGCTAAAACTATTTTATCATAAAAAATTAGCACTCAAGTGTCAAGAGTGCTAATTAGTATCAGCTTCCAGGTCAATAGCTCGCAAATTGGTGCGAAGTGGAACGTCCTCGGGAGAACTGCCCCATACAACGCCTAGAACCTTGCCATCTTCACTCCAAACTTCCATTGGCTTCCATCCCATTTGTCTCATTTCCTCAGCAGATAAGTCTTCCCAGTCGCCCGGAATGTCACGAAACGGAAACTCCGCTCCGTTGCTACTCATGACTGCATTTGCACTTTAACCATGGCATGACGAATAATTTCGCTGCCAATCTTGTACCCCGCTTGGAGTTCGTCGCTCACGATTTCGTGGGTGCCGTCGCCTTCTTCCATAGAGACGGCTTCGTGATACATCGGATCAAATGGCTCACCGACCGTTTTGATACGCTCAACCCCAATTTTGGTCAAGGTCGTTTCAAATTGTTTAACTACACCCTGGACGCCTTTGATGTAATCATTTTCTGCGAGATCGGCAGGTACATGTTTGAGTGCCCGCTCAAAGTTATCGATGACGGGCAGCAAGTCGCGGATCACGTTGGCTTTAGTATGAGAGCGCATACCAGCAATCTGCTCATCATGACGGCGACGGATATTAGTGGCATCGGCACGCTCCCGCTGCAATGCCTCGGTTAGCTGATCGATTTGAGCCTGCATGGCAAGCATAGTATCTTCGGCGGCTATATCGGCCGGTTGACTGTCCTGCGGTATGTCCGGCGTATTCAGCTGACTATCCTGATTGTTTTTGTCGTCTTTAGGCATATAGCGCCACCTCCAATTCCTCGCCGGCGTGCCGGACAAGGTTCATTACTTCTTTATAACTCTGCCTGGTCGGTCCGAGCGTTCCGATATAACTGCGGTCGCTAAATGGACTGCGGAAGCGGCTGATTACCAAACTACAGCCAGCGGTACGGCCAATCGGGTTCTCGCGGCCGATGTAGACGCTCAGCGGCTGATTGGGTGCAGCCTCACGCAGCCATGGTTCAAGATTGTCCAGCAGACTGGCGACGGCTTGGACCTGTCCGGCCTGGATAAACTCCGGCTGTCCGAACAGGTTCGACAGTCCGCTCATATACAGCTGATTGCCGATGGTTGCAATGCCGAGATTGTGCGTTAGCTCTACGAGCGTATCGACAGCACTGCGAATGGTTTGTTCGGGCATACCGCCAGACTGTACGCGAACGCTTAAGGCTCGCTCGCCGCGGTGCGGTGTATGCACAGGGTTGACGGGAGTGTCATTTAGCCGGTTAACGTACAGCCGGTAGCCTTTGTCGGTTGGCACGCGGCCAGCGCTAGTATGCGGCTGTGCAATATAACCGGCTCGCTCTAGTTCGGCCATTTCAGCCCGGATTGTTGCTGAAGACACATGAAATGCTTTGGCAAGCAGATTACTGCCAACTGGGCTAGCGACTTCAGCGTATTGTTCTATGATGGCGGCTAATAATAATTCTTGTCGTTCGGTCATAGTATATGTCCAATCTTAAGAAGATTATAACCGCATTGGCACTCAATCGTCAAGAGTGCCAATGGTGTCGCCTCGTATTACCAGGTCCACTTGCTGAGTAGGATTGCCATGTCAGCTGAGCCAACCGTGCCATCGTTATTGAAGTCAGCTGGTGGATAGTTTTGTCCATCGCGGGAGATGAGCATTGACAGGTCGATCGCGTTGATGCGGCTATCACCGTTGACATCACCAGGCAGGTTTGTCGAAGCACTTGTTACAGTGACACTAACAGCTGTTGATGTTTTGGTATTGCCTGCAGCATCATAGGCCTTGGCAGTGATTGCATGAGCGCCAGTGGCGACTCCTGTGGTAGCCCAGCCATAAGCATATGGTGCAGTCGTATCGGTGTTTTTGAGAACATTATCGACGTAGTACTCAACTTTTGTTACACCCACGTTATCGGTAGCGGTAGCAGCCACGTTAACTGTTGCACCGGCAACAACGCTGGTTCCGGATGCTGGTGCGGTGATCGATACTGATGGTGCGGTCGTATCGGCTGGCTGTCCGACAGTTAGCGGAATGCTCAGTGTATTGTTCGTTTCATTTGATTCTGGGAATCGGTTAATGTCATCGACCATGGCCAGGATAGTGTGTGCACCAGAGGTAGCGGTCCAATAGTTAACTCCTGCTGGACCATTATTTGCAGTTAAAGTGACACTCGCTCCCGGTGCTAATGATGATGTGTAGGTCGAACTATAGGACACTACGGTACCATCGACTTTGAAGTTTACGCCTATGGTTGTTCCGGCCGGCGTTGCAGCAGTACCTTGGTTTTTTACAACTGCACTATACACTACTTGGTTTCCAACGATCGGTGCTGCTGGATTCGCGGTCACCGAAGTTATGATGACGTCTGGTTGCGAGACAACGTTATTGACGGTAACTGAGACGCTGGCACTGGTAGTCGTATTGCCGGCAGAGTCAGTAGCACGAGTTTGTATAGTGTGTGCACCGTTTGCAACGGTTGTCGTATCCCAAGCATAGCTATATGCGGACGTCGTGTCTGTGCCCTTTACAGCTCCGTCAACCAGGAAGTCAACTTTGCTAATGCCTGAAGCATCTGCTGCTGATGCAGTTATCGTCGTTGTTCCGCTAACCGTTGCTCCTGCGGCAGGCGCTGTTACAGCTGTCGTCGGTGGCGTAGCATCATTGACGGCACAGTTGTCACCGGTTCCAGTCGGAACACAAGCCGTGTCACTCAGTAGTAGTACTCGGTCAAGCTGCACATCAGCTTCTTTACCAGTGTACGTCAGAGTATGAGCGCCAGCCGTCAGCGTTACGCTGATAGTCGATGCTGCTGCGCCATCCTGATAATTAACCCACGTCCAGGCGTTGGCAGGTATGTTGGTCGCATCACCGACATTGTACGAACATCCAGTATCAACTTGGAAATAGTAGGAATTTGCCGTGGTATTTGGTGCCTTAATACGGCTCCATACCCGGTAAGTTCCGGCAGTGGCAACATTAACCGTCTGTTTGACCTGACCGTATGTCGTGGGTGGTGCAGTTGTGATACAGGCTGCCGAGGCATCACCTACCAGCGGATTGACTTTTGCCGGCAATGCCAAGGCAGCGGCATTCATCATGAACACTGCAAACAGCAAAAAAGGGATTTTGTTTATTTTTGACGACAATTGGCCGATGTATATTTTCATATTTTTTGTTACTTATAGCTTATGTTTAATTTATATACCTCTAAGTATCGTATATTTCAATAATAATGCAAGCAAATAATAATTTTTATGCTTATTTATGCTGCAGACTGGCTTGTACTCTCGCGAGCATGTCGTTTGCAACACTCTTAGCAAACTGTTGACGCTCGTCATGAATCTGATTAAACTCGACAATGTCACGAATATCGCTGGCGCATTGTGGAATTGTGTTGTTTATCACTAATTTGTAGTATGGCTCGGCCAACATGTTCTGAAGCACCGTCTGGGCAGTCGTCAAACGATTGATAAATTCATCAGGGTGCATATCTTCACGTGCCTGCAGGCGTCGCATCCATTCGTCATAGCTTGGTGGCAGCAAGCCAATGATGTGGACATCAGGTTTTGCCATTGCTATATAGTGGGCGCCGCCAAATTCAGTTTCGTGGATTGTTATCTTGCCTTTTTGATTGGCCAGCTCAAGCTCTCGAATGCTCGTACCCGAAACTTGTTGGTTATGGATAATTTCGGCTTCAACGAATTCACCCATTTGAATATCACGCAGCATGTCCGTCTCGACGCGAAAGTGATAATTGACACCATTTTGCTCCATAACGCCGTCACGCAGTTTTGGCGGCCGCGTCGTATCCGAAATTAGAAAATTGTAATCATGTTCCTTTACCAGGTAGTTGATGACGGTGTTGCGCCCACCACCGGCGAGTCCGGACAGGAGTGCGAGACGCGATGCAGCTAGTACCTTCTGGGCATGAGCAGACATTTTGTAGTCATGCAGCGCCGCGCGGAAAGCTTCGATGTTATCAAGATGTACTGGGTGTGCCATTAAGCTATAAATATATCAAATTAGCGCTGGCTACACCAGTATCGACGATGAGCTAGTCGCGTTTCAACATAACCGTAAATGCTTCAGCCGGGATATCAACTTTTCCAAAACGTTTCATACGCTTTTTGCCTTTGGCTTGTTTGGCGAGGACCTTTTTCTTGCGCGAGACGTCACCGCCGTACAATCCGGTCGTGACGTCCTTGCGGTAGGCGCTGATATCTTCGCGGGCAATGAATCGGCCGCCGATGGCCGCCTGCAGCGATACCTGAAAGTTTTGACGTGGAATGACGTCTTTGAGCTTGGCGACTGTTTCACGGCCAAGTGACTGCGCTTCGCTCCGGTGCACCATAATACTGAGCGCACTGACGATATCGCCGGCTATATAGAAATCCAGCCGTACCAAATCCTCTGCCCGGTAATCATCGAGCTCGTAATTGAATGATCCATAGCCGCTGGTAATACTTTTGAGTTGGTCATAAAAATCAGTCAACAGGTTGGCCAGCGGCGCTTCGAAGCTGACGAGCGCCCGCGATTCGACGTAACTGAGGTTTTTGTGGATGCCGCGTTTGGTAGCAATCAGCTGGATAACGGGGCCGACATAATCCTGTGGTACTACGATTTCTCCCTTAATCCACGGTTCGCGGATTTCGGCAATTTGCGCTGGATCCGGCAGATCAGCGGCACTTTTGATGTCGATTTCAGAGCCGTTGTTCATTGATACCTCGTAATCAGTCGAGGGATTCGTAACGACGAGCTCAAGGTTGTACTCACGCTCCAGCCGTTCACGGACGATATCCATGTGCAGCAAGCCAAGAAACCCAATACGGACACCGAAGCCGAGAACAGGAGAGTTTTCCGGGGCAAACTGCAGTGCGGAATCACTCAGGCTCAGCCGCTCGATGGCGTCTTTCAGGACCTGATAGTTTTCGTTGCTGTCAGGAAAAAAGCCGGCGTACACGAAGGGCTGGACATTGCGGTAGCCCGGTAGTGGGTTGGTAGCCGCCATGCTGGCAAGCGTCACTGTATCACCGACTTTCGCCTCGCGAGTACTGCGCAGGTTGGTGACAATATAACCAATCTCGCCATTTTCCAGGGCTGTATTGGCTGTCATTTCCGGGCGCAGTGCACCGACTTCGAGTGCAATACCAGTAGCACCGGTCGCTATCATCTTGATATGAGAATTTTTCTTTATCTCGCCGTCAAAAATACGGACATAGAGAATGACACCGCGGTAATCGTCATAATAACTGTCGAATATTAACGCCCGTGTTGTTGTTTCGGTTGAAGGCTTGGGTAATGGTATGTCTGCGACAATGCGCTCGAGCACTTGATCAACACCCTGCCCTGTCTTGGCGGAAATCATCAATATATCTTTGGGTGTGCAGCCAAGCAGGCTGATGACTTCGGAGCTGACACGCTCGACGTCTGCCGCCGGCAAATCGATCTTATTAAGGACAGGGATAATAGTAAGTTCAGCTGCCATTGCCAGATAGACGTTGGCGAGAGTCTGGGCCTGTATTCCCTGCGTTGCATCGACAATGAGCAAAGCTCCCTCACAGGCTTCCAGGCTGCGCGAAACTTCATAGCTAAAGTCGACATGTCCGGGTGTATCAATCAGGTTCAGCTGATGACCCTTGTATTCCATCCGCACCGGGGCCAGCTTGATAGTAATTCCCTTTTCACGCTCCAGATCCATCCGGTCAAGCAACTGCGCCTTCATATTGCGTTTTTCGACGGTACCGGTCATTTCCATAAGCCGGTCCGCCAGCGTCGATTTGCCATGATCAATATGCGCGATAATACAGAAGTTTCGAATACGAGATTGTTCCATTGAGTACATTATAACAGAGGCAGTAGTAATCGCTGATCGGCGCTTAGACAGTTTAGTACGGCTGCCCGATAGATTTATAGACGAACTGTCTGACACGTTTGAAAATTGGTCGGACTTCTTCGAGATCAAAAACTGCCGATATGCCAATATGGACAGCGAACGTCACCAGCGTCAAAAATGCTAATTTAGTGCCAAGCGTCAAAAAGCCGCGGTCATCAATACCCAGCGGATACAGTGTAACCGTCGAGAAGGCAGCCACAATACTAAAGCCCGTCACCGAAACAATTTTGACCATGCCCCGCCAAAATGAAGCATCGATAAGTTTGTGATCGCGCATTACCATAATTGTAAACAGCACCAGGACTTCAATAGTCGCGACGATCGACTGTGCCATCGCAAGACCCTCTACGCCGTATGCTCCCGGCCGGGACAGCATATACGCCAGAATGATATTCAGAATAATGATGAATACCGAGACGACTAACGGAGTTATTGTATCCTTCTGTGAATAAAACCAGCGGGAGACCAGCGCATAAATAGTCCTGAAAAAAATGGCCACGACCAAGAAGCCGAAGACGGCAGCAATCTGTGGTGCATTTTGGCTGAAAATCAAACGCGCCAAATAGCCGCGAGCGAAAAACGAAATAACGACGACCGGTGTCGTCAGCCAAATAATAACCCGAAGCGTCCGCAGGAAATCTCGTCGGAACAAATCAGGCCGACCCATAGATAGCCGTTCGTTGAGCCGCGGAAACGCCGCTGTTGAAATGGCCGTACCGAGCAGCAAAATCGGTGCCGTGTGCAATATGTAGGCATTATTGTAATTACTAATAGCCGTTGCCCCGCCAATCGTAGACGCAAACCTGGTGTCAACCACGCTTTGCACTTGATCAATTCCCTGATCGAGAGACCGTGGTGGCAACTGTCGAAGCATTTCTTTGAAATCTTTGTTGTGCCACATGATTTTGGGACGCCAGTGAAAATCAGTCCCGATTAAGCCCAGTGTGACGACAATAAGCTGTAAGATGCCACCGACCAAGGCACCGATGCCTAGCCCGACGATACCAACATCAGTGCCTTTGAATATATAAATGCTGGCGATAATGCTGACGTTATAAAACAACGGTGCGATGGCATAAAAGAAGAACCGCCCAATCGTCTGCTGCGCGCTGGTTATGATGCCGGAAACAGTAAACAAAAATGGATTGAGAGATAAAAAGCGCATGAGCGTCGCGGCATTATTTTGCTGCTCAGGATTGAGCCCGGGTGCTACAAGATCAATCAACGGGTGGGCAAATACGAAAATTATAATTCCCACCACGAGCATAATCAGCGCCAGAAGATTCATCAAACTGGCCGATAAATCCCACATACCGCGCCGGTCGCCTTTGTGAAGCCGGTCGGCCAGATATGGCATAAAGGCCACACCCAAAGCTCCGGCAGCAATCGTGTAGAAAAACAAATCTGGTATGTTAAAGGCTGCAAAATAGACACCGGCCCGTTCGCCAAGCGGCGTTTGCGGGTTGTCGAAGTTGGCATTAATCAACTTGGTACGTAAGAATCCAAGCACTTGTCCGATCAGCGCCGTACCGATCAACAGCAGCGCGACACTGCTCATAGAAATTCGTTTAGCTGGTTTTGGTAATTTTACTGCTGGCATATTGTTACTGCTTTGAAATTGGTTTTTGCTGGACATGCGTATCATGCGGTTGATCAGTCATTGAAATAGGCGACGGACGACCAGACTGTGTATTGCTTTCTTCGGCTGGCGCTGCTTTTCGTTTACGGTGGCGGATACGTTTTCGTTTTGGCTTTGCGTCATCAGGCAGCGCTGCCGGGTTCGTGTTGGCCGCAGCGCCAGCTTGCCCAGCCTGAGGACTGCGACCTGTTCGTGCTGAATGCTGAAGTCCGGAGGCTCTCAAAGCTTGATCAAGTTGGTCAGTTTGAGTAGACTTTGGGACACCAGAAGTATGAGAGTCCGGTGAACTAGGCGTCGATAACGGCGCTGGTTTATTCGCCCTGACAGCATTGATCAGCGACTTCGGCAAACTAATTGCTTTCCGTTCAGAGCGTCGGTCATCCGGACGGGCTGCACGTGAGGCGGGCGCTGGATTCGAAACCGAGCCCGGAATATGAAAGTCATCAAACTGATAACGCTCGTTGACGTAGCGTTCGACGTATTGCCTGGAGGAAGCGTAGGCAGCCCGGCTATACTCGACAATGCTGGCACTATAATCGGCTTGCTGCGGCGGCAAATTGAGACTGATCGCTGAAAAGGCTGGTGTTTTCTCGCCCTCAATCGTCATGCTGATAACAAAGTGACGGTTATGCATATGAACCAGGTCATATTCTTCGAATTTCGGTTCGAAATAACGCAGCATCGACCGGGCATCGTCCGCTCCCATACGGAACGCGATGACTGAGCCGACATTACCAAATACAGCGTCTTTTACCTCGATGGACATCTGAGCCGTATATTGATTGGCGACGGTCAGGTTGAGGCCATACTTGCGAGCTTCCGACAGTATCGTTGCGAACGAGTCGGTTGCGAAGTTTTGAAACTCATCGACATAGAGATAAAACGGCGTCCGCTGTTCGGCAGGAATATCAGCCCGGCTCATCGCCCCAAGTTGTATCTTGGTTACCAGCAATGAACCAAGCAGCGCGGCATTGTCTTCGCCGAGTAGCCCTCTCGAGAGATTAACCAGCAAAATTTTGCGTTCATCCATGATCTGGCGCACATTAAAGCTGCTTTTGGGCTGGCCGATAATGTTGCGGACCAGCGGATTTGCAACAAATGCCCCGACCTTGTTCAAAACCGGTGCGACTGCTTCGGCGGCAAACTTATCATTCCAGCTGGCAAATTCAACAGTCCAAAAATTGCGGACGACTGGATCTTGGACATACTTCAGTACTTCATTACGAAATTTCTTTTCAGTCAGAATACGTGTAATGTCGAGCATGGTAGCATTTGGATAGTCGAGCAACGCAAGCAGACTGTAACGCAGGATATATTCCAGCCGCGGCCCCCAACTTTCGAACATTCGCTTCAGGACACCGATGAGTTCCGAGGCGGTATGTGTTTTGAGCTTCGGGTCACTGACTTCCATCGGATTGAACGCCATTGGGAATTCGGTGTCTGCCGGATTGAAATAAATGACGTCTTTGACTCGTTCCGGCGGTATTCGCCGCAGTACGTTGATGGCATAATCCCCATGTGGATCAATGACAGCGAATCCATATGGGCTATAGATATCCGATATAGATAGTAGCTCAAGCAAGCCGGATTTACCGACACCGGTCTGCCCGATAATGTATAAGTGCCGGCTGCGGTCGATGCGCGGCATGCCGAACATCGTGTTGTGGCCCCGGAAGTTTGTAGTGGCAATCGGACTCAAATCTTGACGAAATTCACTGGTTACAATCGGTAAATTAGCTGGCGGCTCGGCAGTCTGCGATGATGCCCATAATATATACGGGGTTTCGACGTTGGTATGTGGCAAATGGCACAAGGTAGCGACTTCTTCGATGTTGAGTATATAGCCGCGGCGATTGAAAGCGCGGGTCCGATATAATCCAAGCACGTGTGGATCGGCCATGATCCGTTTGTGCTCGAATCCGTTGAGATAGGTGGTGTTGAATTGTTTGTAACTAGCAATGATGGACTGCAGCCGGAGTCGCGCCTGATGCAGGTCGCCAGAACCACGGTAAACAATCCGGAGCTGACTCTCAAACGCCAGCTTTTGGCTTTTGTCCTCAGCGGCCTTTGCCCTGACTGATTCGTACTCTGTTGGCTTGTTCGAGTCTGTTTTCGGTGTTGGCGGCGTCCATAGCGCACTGACCAGGCCGACCATGTTTGTTTTGCTGCCGCCTTTGATTTTGGCAATATAGCGTTCGCTTTTGCGGTGCCAATGCTGTGCCGCCGGTCGGATTGTCAGCTGCACCCAAGCCTCCTCGTCGGCTTCAAATTTCGCAAATGTCGCGGTTATAGCCGCCAGCGGGTCGACTTCAAAACTTTGAAAAGTCTTTATAGGTAATACTTCTAGGCCAGTCAGCTTCAGTTCGGTCACAAGTATCGACTGAAAGCCTTCATCTGGAGTCATAGTGTAATCAGGCACTTCAGATATCTGCACCGAGGGATATTGGGCATACATCTGCTCTTCAACATAGCTTTTTAGATATGTCGGCACCCACACATAAAATCCGATGCGCCGCTTAACAACCGCAATTTCGAAACTGATACGTTCACGAATTGTCGTCTGGAACAACCCATGTGCTGGTATAGTAAGTAACCCAAATAGACTAGCGAACATTTGCTCAGCTGCCAGCTCCTTCTTGTCATTGGTGCGCGGCACTTGCAGCAACAATACAACCCCTGTGTCTTGGGGCGCTATCGTAGTAGACGGGGAATCTGATTTGTGATTTGCCATATGTAATCAGCGAGGCTCTCTATGGGCCAAACTATGTACATATTGTCGCATCTTTATAAGCTTAAATACAGCGCAATAACATAACTATAACGACTGCAGTAGATGCGGCCTAGTACAAAGCTGCGGCTTTTGGCAGCGAGGCACCAGCAAAGACTTCAATAACTTCTTCGGCTTCAACGGTTTCTTTGTCGAGCAAACGATCCTTGAGTGCTTCCAGCTTGTCGACATTCGCCTTGATGATGATACGAGCCCGATCGGCTGCCTCGGTGATGAGCGCTTCAACTTCCTGGTCAATAACCTTTTTGGTATCCTCAGACTGGTTGCTTTCATGGACTAAACGGTCCATCATCATGCCTTCATCGACTTGGAATACCTGGTCGCGAAGTTTGTCACCCATGCCCTGATTCATGATCATATCGCGTGCCAGTTCGGCGGCCTTCTGCAGATCGTTGCTTGCACCCGTTGTGATACGATCAGCACCAAACATAACTTCTTCAGCGATACGACCGCCAAGGCCTCGAGCTAAAATATCTTTATATTGAATCAGGGAAACGTAGTAACGATCCTCTGGCGGAATGAACCAGGTCACGCCACCGGTACCACCGCGGGGAATAATCGTCACCTTGTGGACAGGGTCACTATCTGGCAGTACATGTCCGACAAGGGCATGGCCAGCTTCGTGGAAAGCCGTCAGAACTTTGTCAGCTTCGGTCATAACCTTGCTCTTTCGTTCTGGTCCGATTGCGACACGCTCGAAGGCTTCGGTCACGTCGTGCTGTGTTATCTCAGTGCGGTTGTGTCGGGCGGCGATTATAGCAGCTTCGTTGGCAATATTGGCTAGATCAGCGCCCGAAGAACCGGCCGACTTACCAGCTAAGGCACCGAGGTCTACATTCTTGGCAAGTGGCTTTTTGGCAAAGTGTATCGTCAATATGGCTTCGCGGTCCTGACGGTCAGGCAGGCCTATGTTGACACGACGGTCAAAGCGGCCGGGACGTAACAATGCCGGATCAAGCACATCAGCTCGGTTGGTAGCCGCAAGGACGATTACGTTTTGCCCCTGTTCGAATCCATCCATTTCAACCAGAATCTGGTTAAGCGTCTGTTCACGCTCATCATGGCCGCCACCCATACCCGAGCCACGGCGCCGTCCCACGGCGTCGATTTCATCAACAAAAATAATACATGGCGCATTCTTCTTAGCTTTGGCGAACAGATCGCGGACACGTGATGCACCGACACCGACGAACATTTCGACGAATTCAGATCCGGAAATACTGAAGAATGGCACGTTTGCTTCACCAGCCACGGCGCGGGCCAGCATTGTCTTACCGGTACCGGGAGGACCAACCAATAACACACCCTTTGGTATGCGCGCACCAACGCTAGAAAATTTCTTTGGGAACTTCAAAAATTCAACGACTTCTTCGAGATCTTGTTTCGCCTCACCGCTACCGGCGATCTCTTTGAAGGTGACTTTGTCCTTTTCATTGCCGTAGAGACGGGCCCGGCTCTTGCCAAACGACATGGCTTGATTGCCTTGGCCCTGAGCGCTGCGCAACATGAAGTACAGCAAGCCGCCGATCAGTAAAATCGGCAAAATTGAAACCAGCAGCGCACTGCCGAGTCCACCGCCGTTAGAAGCCGGCTCATTGCTAACCTCGAACTTAGACGTGTTATAACCTGACTCTTTGAGGCTGGCCTGCGGGTCGGTATAGGTTTTCAAGCTTGGCTTGTCTTCGCCGCGCTTGGTGATGGTGAGTTCGTTGCCGTCTTTGACAACTTTGGCATACTCGCCGTTGTTAGCCTGGCTGATAGCCGTTGATTCAGGAATTGTCTTGAGACTGGCAGGTTGGCCATAGGCATTAAATATTATAAGTGACAGTAAAATGAGCAATGCAGCAAAGCCAGCATTTTTCCAGCCCTTATTTGGGCTTTTGGTATTCTTCGACTTGGTGCTACGAAACGGTTTTTTATCCATATGCCAACTATTATATACTGTCCAAAATAAATTATCTAGCGCTCAATGCACTTGAGTGCCAAATAATCTTTATTGATAGTCATTTGCCAACTTTGCTTAACATGCACATTCTTGATCGGTGCAAACGTCTTGGCGGCATGAATCAGCCGTTCAAGCATCTTTTTGTCGATATCTTTTACGCCGTTATTCTGCAACCACCGGGCCATGACTTCACGGGCAACTGTATGCGGCAGCAAAATAAATTGCCGGCGCTGCAAGGTTCCTTGAAAAGACATATCAGCCACGATCTGATCAAGCAGGTGATCGATTTCGCTGTTGGCACTCCGCATACCTACAATAATGTCGTGCATGTTTTGGCGATCGGCCGCAGAAAATCGGCTCATAATATTATGACGAACGTAATTACGCTTATAGCCAGTATCGACATTGGTACTGTCCTCGCGCCACAGCAGCTGATTGTCGCGGGCATAGCGCACGATGGCCGCTTTCGGAATATGTAACAGCGGCCGCTTCACGATATCCGTTGATTTCAGGCTGGTCATGCCGCGGCGGCCTGTCCCGCGCACTATATTCATAACCGCTGTTTCCAGAACATCATCCTGGTGGTGGGCCGTAATTACAGCCGTTGCTGCAGCCGCCTCCCGGACGTGGTGCAAAAAACGATAGCGCGCTGCACGAGCTACAGCCTCGCTTGCTGAAGCGCCGAGATACGCCCGCTCGTACACATACGGCAGTCCATATTGCCGCGCCAGCTGGCGCACCTGTTTCTCATCTTCGCCAGAGTCAGACCGAATACCATGATCGAAATGAGCTACCGTCAATCTATAATCTGGTTGTTGCCGCAAAATATGCAAAAGCGTCACCGAATCGACGCCGCCTGAAACTGCAACAATATACCTTCCAGGTTCAAGTTTGCCATCAATATCCATCTGTTTAGTATACTAAATGAATGCCCGATCTAACGTTTGTAACTGGTAATGCAGCTAAATTTCATATCGGCAATTCGATCTGCACTCAATATGGCATAAAGCTACGTCAAACTACATTGGATATACCTGAGCTACAAGCTGAAGACGGTATGGTAATTGCTCGAGATAAAGTACGGTTGGCGTACGAAAATCTTCTACATCCAGTGTTGGTTTCGGACGACAGCTGGCTAATACCGGGTCTCAATAATTTTCCCGGACCCTACATGAAATCTATGAACACTTGGTTTACTCCTGAGGACTGGCTTCGATTAACTTGCAGTCTGCAAAACAGAAAAATCATACTACGAGTGATAGTAGCCTACCAAGACGCGCACGTTCAAAAACTTTTTTGCTCAGATATTAATGGGGTATTACTCAAAAATGCCGTAGGTACATCAAAGTTTACTCATACCACAATTACATCGTTCAATAACGGGTCTTCGAGTCTGGCAGAAGACATTGCTGCAGGCAGAGCAAGCAGTGACGTCCCGGGTTCGGCATGGCATCAATTTGCCAAATGGCATACAGAGATAACAGCATGAAACGCCTCTATTTTTGCCGGCATGGCCTGAGCGAACTCAATAAAGCCGGTATATGGTCCGGCAGTCTTGACACGCCACTCGCCCCCGAAGGCCGACAGCAGGCAGAAGCCGCCGCTGTCATTGCGAGCATTTTACGTATCGATTACATATACAGTTCATCGCTGTCACGGGCATACGATACTGCCGTGATTATTGCCGAGGCAATTGGCTATCCAGTCGACAAAATCGAGCAAAGCGACCTTGCCATAGAACGGCACTTCGGCGTTATCGAAGGTACACCCTGGGGCACTGATGTCGTTATGGACAGTGTTCCAGACGCCGAATCGTCACGCGGCGTCATTGCCCGCGCCCAGAGCGTCTACCAACACCTGCAAACTATCGATGCCAACAACATATTAATTGTCAGCCATGGCACATTTGGCCGTGCCCTACGGCATGTGATCCATCCTGATATCCCGTTTGATGATTCAGGCAAGTTCACTAATGCCGAAATCGTTCAATTGCTATAGCAACCTTAATGGTATCCCGAGTTTTATCACCATTTATCGCAAGTCAAAATTTATAAATACTGGCATTTTTTGAATATGTACCGCAATTTCACTCACTCCGGTTGGTGTTCAGTTACGCGAAGTTGAAAAGTACCCAGATCATATACCCGAGGTGTCTTTTGCTCGGACGCTAATGCAGCGATCCAAGGTTCGCATTCTCTATCGTTTTGTATTCTCCTCTCCACGTGCAATTTCGCCCTAGCAATTTGCATGTTTCGACGTAAAGCTACTACTCTATCTTTTATACTTATGGTTGCTTCGGGCAACACTTCATATGCTGCACCTCTTTTTTCCGCTCTATCAAGCAGCAACGACACAGCACCGATCCGTGACGATCTTATGTCTGCCAGCAATTCTGGCTCTAAACCTAGCCTGCCGGCAAGATTATCAGAATTAAATATATTTCTTTCGACTGTCACGTTACAGCTCCTTTGTGCGTATACTATGATTCAAATAAGTATAGTACACGATGCAATGAATATACTGGCTGATTACTGTAAGTTGTGCGAAAATAAAGGTCATGCTTAGTATTGGACTGTTCGTCGCCTGCCTGATTGCCGGTATGGTAAATTCGGTGGCTGGCGGCGGTATTATGGTTGTGTTTCCAGCCCTGCTTGCCCTTGGCTTGCCACCGCTGACTGCCAACACCACCAGTAACCTCATCTCCTGGCCAGGCGCACTTAGTTCAGCCTACGGTTACCGGGCACATCTGCGCAAACTGCCGCCGAAATATCTGTTTCTGTTAGTTCCCTGTTTTGTAGGATCGATTATTGGATCAATCCTACTAGCCCGCACTGACAGCGCAGAATTTTCAAAGATCGTTCCCTATTTGGTATTGGCCGCCGTGCTACTGTTCCTCGTACAGCCGTTTCTTCATCGGCACCTGGCGCACAACCTGAAGGCGCACCGCAATGCCCCGATTATCATCATTGGGATTGCCCTGCTGCCCATGTCAATATACGGTGGCTACTTTGGTGCCGGCTTCGGATTCTTGATGTTGGCATTTCTAGGCTTTACCCGTATTACCAGTATGCATCAGATTAATGGGCTCAAAAACCTGGCCAGCGCGACGATCACGCTAGTGTGTACCGTTTATTTTGGCTGGAAAGGCCTGATCGACTGGCAATATGCCCCCATTATGATCACTGGCAGTTTGCTCGGTGGCTACTTCGGCGCTCGCTGGGCGCAGCGGGTCAACGTGGCAGTCGTGCATTATTTTGTCATTGTCCTCGGTCTCGCGCTGGCTGGCGTACTGTTTTACAAATCGTAATTACCAGGCCCGATAGTTCTCGTGCTAGCCAACAGAGACAATTCATGCTATATTTACCCCTGTCCGAAAGACACGGCGACGTAGCTCAGTGGTTAGAGCACAGGACTCATAAGCCTGGGGTCGGTGGTTCAAATCCACCCGTCGCTACCATATTCAGATTTCTTCATAAATTAGTATCGTCATATTTCTTATGCTTACATTTGACTTTATATCTTATGTATGTTATTATATAGTACATGGGATTCTTTTCGTTCGAGCGGCGCAAGCGCTTAAAACCTGATCAAGAAATCTTCGAATCAGCTCATGAAGAGACGTTGCTGGCTTTGGCTGGCATCGCGAAGGCAAAAGCTACGCAGGGGCATCACTTCAAACCGACGGAGCTCTTTGACGAATCTGACGATAGTACGACATTTGATAACTCCAGTATTGTTTTAGATATCCCAAACGACGAAGGTAGAATTATTGTTAGTTATTACGAGGGGGCGTATCGACCCGTCGAGAACGATAATCCACTGATTGCTGAAATCAGCGTCCTTCATATATCTGATGATTCTGCGAAGTACAGTGCGGCGAAATACAAAATGAGCGAAACTGCTGATGGCAATACGAACATCGAAAAGGTGGTACAAATGACAGATATGACATAGCCAGGCAATGCGCCAGACATAGCGATGGAACGTGCAATGGGGTTAACCCTGGTTTCTGAAGCAGAAACGCAACGTCTCATCGGGCTCTTAACCATCAGCATACCGAGCGATAGGCCGGAGTAAGCGCCGCCAAATTTACACCTTTAGAGTGTATACGCCATTGTGGCATTACCAGAGGGCCGGTCCGACAAACCGGGATCTTTTTGCTATGCTAAATCTATGAAGATCGCATTACCTCAACTTCCAAAAGATCTTCCGGATGCAGCTGATCTCCAAAAACTCCTGAAAAGCGATGAGACTATAGCAAGCGTCAGCCTAAGTCATGAAAACGTATCGAACGCCAACATCAGAGGCGTACAGGCGGAGGAAATCAGATTAGCGCATATTGATGCAACGCAGGCGGTTCTTGAGCGAATGGTCCTAAGTGACTGCGAAATACTGGCCTGCGACCTGATAGCAACTCAGATGGCTGAAGCGGCCTGGCGACGGGTGCTCGTACAGGGCTCGCGCTGCTGCGGTATACAATTGCAATCCAGCAGCTTGAAAGACGTGACGTTCATTGATTGTAAGCTAAACCTCGCTAATTTCAGGTTTTGCAAGCTGACTAATGTGCGGTTTCAGAACTGCGTGCTTGAGGAGGCTGATTTTTATGCGGCTGAGATGACAGATGTTGTCTTCGAGCACTGTAAGCTCGATAAAACAGCATTTAGCAGCGCCAAGCTCAAGCGAGTCGACTTCCGGACATCGGATATTACAGGCGTAAGGAACATTCAGGGCCTGGCCGGGGCAACCATAGATTCAACACAGTTAATGGCAATCGCGCCGCTTCTGGCAACAGAACTAAAGATAGTCGTCAAAGACGATATGTAAGCTGCAAAAGTTTCCGGCAGACCGTACTCGCATCTCAAATATGTAATTCTATTATATGACTGTCAGCCTATAGCCGCTGCCGCCAGCGCTGCCACGGTGCCTGCGCCGGCCAGTGTATAGAGAGGCTGCGCAGGCCTTTCCTGTAGCGCGACGGTAGGTTCGAAACACGCAGTGAACGGGCTGAAATACCAACCGTTAGAGATGGCACGAAGAGTACGCGTGAGCTTGCTGACAGGTGCATCGACAGGTCAATGTCATCGTGGATATCGGCTCGCGTGCGGTGCACGTCATCCGCGATTTTTAGCCAAGCCGTACGGCGGATGGCGCAGTTCGACCCAAAGAGCGGCCACTGCGCGATTGCCGATCCAACGCTTATGAAATAGGCGTACATATACCATACTTGCGCCCACCAATTGACGAGCCAGTGCGTATCATAAAACGTGCCCGGCCCGGTAATAGCGACAGCTTCCGGGTGCGCCTGCAGCTGTTGTTCTATACGCTGCAGCCAGTCCACAGGGACAATGGAATCGGCGTCACAACGAGCTATTATATCGCCGGTACTATGCTGGTAGCCGGCATGTGCTGCCGGCATAATTCCCTGCTGCGGTTCAGTAATGACGCGTGCACCGCACTGCCGGGCGATATGCGCCGTGTCGTCTATGCTGTTGTTATCAACGAGAATAATCTCATCGGCTTGTCTAGTTTGTTGCCGTAAAGCCTGGAGGCAGGCTTCGATAGTTGCCGCTTCGTTATAGGCAGGAATGACGACTGATATTGTCATACAGATAGTACGTGGATGTATATAATTAGCATCGTTGCCGCAAAGCCAGCAAAAAGATTGAGGTAAATAAATTGCCGCCAAGCTTTATTCGATCGGTGCGAGTCCGCATCAGACACTGCCCGGAACGGAAAAATATTAATAATATACAGCAGCCCGACAACAGCATACAGCGCAACTGACATGCCGTAAGTCAGCAAAAGCAAACTGCTGGCAGCGTATAATCCGAGTGAAAACCACACTGTTTTACTGGCTCCAAGAGCCGTGGCGATGGAACGGATGCCTCCCTCGCGGTCGGGAACAATATCCTGCACTGCCCCAAAGGCGTGTGACGCCATGCCCCATAGGAAAAATGACGCGACAAGCGCATATGCAGAGCTGGTATGCCCCGCTAGCGTTAGCCCATAGATCAGCGGCCCGACGAAATGAATACTTGACGTAATCGAATCGACAAACGGCCGTTCCTTGAAGCGAAGTACCGGTACGCTGTACGCCAGCACAAAAAACATGACGACGGCGAGCACGAGATTAGCCGCCAAACTCCCGAGGACAAACAAACCAACCATGAACGGTATGCCAACGACGGCTGACGCAATCAGGATAGGACGGTGTAAACGCTTAGCAGATAGGGCCCCCTCCATCCCGCCTTTACGCGGGTTTCGAATATCCGATTCATAATCATAGACGTCATTAACGCCGTACATGATCAAATTATACGGAATCAGGAAAAATAGCGTCGCAATGACGAAGCGTGTATCAACCGCTCGCTCCAACACAAGGTAGGTGGCAGCAAATGGATATGCAGTATTGAGCCATGAAATTGGCCGCGACACTTTTAATAATTGGAGTATCAGGTTCATATCTTGTCTTTCATCTTTTCCCAAATATACGGTACTAGCAGGCTGGCGCCAATCGCATAAGCAAAATCCTCAATCGGCGCCTTACCGATATATAGCCCGCTGATACGAGATACATCGTAGGCGACAATGCCGCTCGCAATGATGAGATTGTCAAAAACAACCGTCAATATGAGTAAGGCTGCGGTAGCTGCAAGTATCACTTTCCAGACTATACGCTGGCGCCCCGTATATACGGCTGCTAGTATCAGCCCGAGCATAACAACGTTTAGTATTAGGTACGTTGCCATAGTTGCTCTCCGCCGCGGTATAATAGCAGCGCGCTGTAGGTGAGCAAAGTGAGGAAAAATAACTCTTCAATTGGGAATTCAGCACCGATGCGCAGCCCTGTCAGGTAGGTCGTTTCGCCAACCCGAAAAATACGGTTTATAACGCCGAATACATCCCAGACTATAAACACGGCGACGCTTAGCCCGATAGTTGCCAGGGTGCGTTTGCGGTCATAAAACACCGCCAATCGAAAGCGGTGATCAAGCGTCAGTAGTCCCGATATAGATACCAAAAGCGCAGCAAGATAGGCATATTGTTCAAGCATCTGATGATCTCAGCAGTGACGTTATCGGCGTCGAAGTCGTATCGCCAGTCAGACGTTTGTAGACGAGTTCGGCACCGATGAGACACATTGGCAAGCCAACTCCTGGCGTCGTGTTAGCACCGACATAGTACAGATTGTTGAGACGCTTGCTGTGGTTAGACGGCCGGAATAGAGCACTTTGATTGAGCCGGTGCGACAAGCCAAGCGCAGTCCCTTGCCAGGCATTGTAGGTGTGTGCAAAATCATTCGGCCCGGCCAAACGCTTCACGACAATTCTGTCTTTTAGATCAGCTATGCCCGTCATAGCAACAATTTGATCTAAGTACGTTTCTGACAGTGCTTCCAGCTGCTGCGGGGTAACGTCAGGATTGGCAGGCGCGGGTACCAGCACGAACATATTTTCGTGGCCTGCTGGCGCGACCGTCGCATCAGTCTGACTCGGTTTACAAATATAGATAGAGGCCGGCGTCGGCCAGGTCTTGGTTTTGAAAATAGCATCGAAGTTCGCCCGCCAATCCTCAGTAAATAGCAGATTGTGATGATCGAGCTCCGGCAGCGAGCCTTTGACGCCGAGATACATCAGAAGTGCTGACGGCCCGGCCTGCTTTTTCTTCCAATAGCCAGCGTCATAGGTCCGGTTAGCCGGAGCGAGTAGCTGGGTTTCGGTAAAATGCAGATCGGCATTGGAAATGATAATGTCAGCTTCATCGACGGTGCCGTTTTCCAGGCGGACGCCCGTAGCTATTCCTTGAATGCTCTCAATTTTTGATACTGCCGTGTTGTAGTGATAGGTAACGCCGCTGCGGGTGCCAATTGCGACCAGCGCCTCGATGATTGCATAGAGTCCGCGCCGTGGATAGAAGACGCCTTGATTAAAGTCCATATGGCTCATCAAACTATATATTGCCGGTGCTTCGTACGGTGACGTACCCAAAAATACCATGGGATATTCCATGATCCGTCGCAACCGCGAATCTTGAAAGTAACGGCCGACGTAGCGGTCGATCGGCGTTAGCGCCGCGACTGCCATCCTGGGTAATGTTTTGATTGTAGCCGGTCGCAGCATCGTCTGCGGCCGTTCGAAATTCGTGTACAAAAATTGCTCAATTGCAGCCGTATATATATCTTCTGACCGTGCGAGGTAGCGTTCCAGGCGCGCACCCGATCCGGACTCAATCTGCTCAAATGTCTGCTTGTCAGCTTCCAGGTCGGCATGGATCGTCACCGGCGCGGCCTCACCTTCAAAAAACACTTTGTAGGCCGGATCCAGCCGCTGCAGTTCCAGAAGCGTACTGACATCTTCGCCGAACAGCCGGAAGTATTGTTCGAAGACTTCCGGCATGAGGTACCACGACGGACCAGTGTCAAATGTGAAACCATCGATGTGCAATCGTCCGGCCCGGCCGCCCGGCTGATCATTCTGCTCATAGATTACAACTTCGTAACCGCTGGCTGCCAACAGATTAGCCGTAGCCAATCCTCCAATACCGGCTCCGATGATAATAACTTTTTTCACCGCTTAATCCTCAGGGCCTGCGGCGCAAGTAGCAGCGCTTTACGGTAAGCCGGAATACGGATACGAGCTTGCTTAATATGGTCGATATCAGCCCGCTCGAGCAGTTCAAGGAGTGCGTGATAGTAGCTGTAGCTTGTCATGACTGCTGGCCGTACTCCGGCTGGCAGGGCGCGTATATACGGCAGTGCGGCAGCGAAGTCTTGGCGTATGTCAGCCGTTACCGTTTGTTTTGCGGCGCCGTCAAAGGTCGCATACGTGTAACCCGGGAAATAGAAGCGCCCGAGCTCCTGATAGTCGTCTTTGATGTCACGCAGAAAATTTACCTTCTGGTAAGCTGCTCCCAGCCGCTGGGCGCCAGGCTGCAGTTGCCGATACTGCTCAGCGTTGCCGGCACAAAAGACATGCAGGCACATTAGTCCAACGACTTCAGCTGAGCCATAAATATACTTGTCATAATTCGCTTGGTCGTAGATTGTAGCCGTCAGGTCCATGCGCATACTGGCAAAAAACGATGTGACTAACTGTTGGTCAATGCCCCAGCTTTGGTGTGTCTGAGCATAGGCGTGGATGATTGGATTGGCCGAAAATCCGCGCCGGATAGCCTGATATGTTTCTTGCTCTAGTGCGTCAAGTAATTCGGCGCTATCGCTGCCGCGATAGGTGTCGACAATCTCGTCGGCGACACGGACAAGTCCGTAAATATTGTATATATGGCTCTGCATCGCTTGCGGAAACAGCCGGCTGGCTGCCGAAAATGACGTCGAATACTGACGCGTCAATAGCTTCGAAAGCCGTGATGCGGTGTCAGTATACAAGTCCATCAAAATCTCCGCTTCGTCGCAACCAACAGCAGTTCGTGCAGGTCGGCTTTGTATTCGGACGTGACGTTCATGCCGTCAATGATATCAGTAGCCGTCCGAATATACTCGTCGATTTGCTGCTGACAGACTCGTTTCGCGCCACTGCGCTCGATAACAGCGCGCAGTGTCTGACATTCATTATCATTCAGGTCGGGCATGCCGATTAATTCGTCAAGAACCTGTCGATCCGACGAAGTGGCCATTGCATAGGCCTGCTGTAAAATGTAAGTTCGTTTACCTTCGCGTAAATCACCACTGTTACTCTTGCCAGTTAGAGCTGGATCGCCGTATATTCCCAACATATCATCCACGAGTTGAAAGGCGCACCCGAGGGCGACGCCGAATTGTCGGATATCGTCCAAATCAGCTACCGATGCCCCGGCAATCGCCGCTCCCGCCGACATTGGTCCAACAAACGAATAGAGCGCAGTTTTGTAGGCCGCGACCGTTAACGGCTCAGCCGTTACGAACGTTTGTAGAGTTGATTCAGTATCAAGTAGCTCACCGCCCGCCACGGCGAAAATCGCATCAGCCAGGTAGCGTTGCGCGACTAATTTCTGTTCTGAGGTCAGCTCAGAACTATCGAGCACAATTTCATACGCCGACGACAAAGCCAAATCGCCAGCCAGCAGCGCCGCACTGGCCGCCAAATGCTGCCTCCGTTCTAGTGACGGTTCGTTATCATAGATATCCATATACGATCCGGCAATGTTTTTGACCCCATAGCGTATCAGGTCATTATCAATGATGTCGTCATGGATCAGCATCGACAAGTGCAACAATTCCCAGGCAGCAGCCACAGAGATTATCTGATCGTGACGACTGCCACCAAATGCATGATAACCGAGCACGGCCATATATGGCCGCAGTCGTTTGCCGCCCGCTTGATTAAGTCTGGCCACGTCTTGCCATAACCGTTCATATGATCCTGCGATGTGAGCCGAGCGCCGTATACGCTCCTCAAAAAAAGTAGCCAGCGCAGCATTAACATCATTCAGCACCGAGGCACGCGTCGGTCGGGCCGTTGTAGTGGCCGTCTTAAGCATGGACGGCCTCGCTGCGCGTGAGAGCACGTTCGATACAGACTGCCAGCTGCTCGACTAATACTTGTGTATCAGCCTGCGACAAATCCTGATCGAAATATTCCATCAAAAAGCCGTTGACCATATGTGTTGTTGCTTTAGCCGAGAACATTTCTGAATCAGGGCCATATATACCTTGTTCAACACCGCGTCGGATAACGCGCAGCATGTGCTGATAGGCATGAACTGGTACATAGCCCCCGTCGGTACTGGGAAAATCCTGGCGCATTGCCATAAAATACTGCAGCAAGGCTACGATGTAGGTGCGGTTTCTGAGCTGAAAGGCAATTGTCAGCCGCAGCAGTGTCGATGCATCGGCCTTGTCCGGATACGTCTGATCTCTAGTCAGTTGGTCAATAATATACATTCTTGTGGCGCGGAGCAATGACTCCTTGTCGGCAAAATGAGCATAAATATTTGATGGCTCTTTGCCAATAGTCGCGGCAATCTTCCGCATCGAAGTCCCGGCATAGCCCTCGCGGGCGAGAATCGGTATAGTCTGGATAATAATATCTTCTTTGGTATGCATACTGTGTGACGAGCCGCTCATTTATCGTTGTTTAACGATCGTTCGATAATGTTTATTATACATCATAAGCACCGTATCTACAAGACGAAAGCATGGGTGGCTACGCCGGTCGGTTCAGTAACACGCTTTGATGGTCAGCCGCTGGCGCGTGCTGCACACCTTGTTTGGCATCATACAGTTCTTTTTCCAGTCGCTTGAGCCGATCTGGTGTTGCTAGCGGCACAGTAAAAGCAAAGCATGAGCCCTTGCCCGGCTTTGCGTCCAGCAGGCGAATCCGGCCACCCATGCCCTCGATCATCAATTTCGTAATATACAGCCCCAGGCCGGTACTCTTGGAACTGTCACGAGTATACTTATTGTTAGCAGCCTGGAAGTATTTTTGGAACATATGCTCCCGGCTCTCCGCTGGGATACCGGGTCCGGTATCCTGCACGAGTATATCTAGATCGGTTGCGCTATCTTTACCCAGGCGAACAGTAATGCCGCCCGTTTCAGTAAATTTTAAGGAGTTACCGATCAAGTTTGTCAGTACCTGCGCTACCCGGACGGGATCGCCAACCACTTGTATTTCAGAGCCTTCGTATTCATCAAATACCAATGATAGATTATGCTCTTTTGCTATAACGCCGAGGCCCCGAACCGTTTCTCGAATTACGCCAACAGCCTCAAATTGTTTCAAATCATAACTCACCCGGCCTTCCTCCAGCCGGCCCATATCAAGGAATTCGCTGACCATCGTCAGTAAATTTTCGCTACCGGATCCAATATCGCGGATCATCTCGCCCAGGCTTTCGTCTTTCATGGCTTCAGTATAATATTCCTGGATCAGCAGACTGTTGCCGTGAATTGCCGTCAGCGGCGTCCGCAGCTCATGTACCAGAAAGGACAAAAACTGGTCGCGGGCGTGCTCCTTGGCTACAGCATCAGTAACGTCTTCGAGCGTCAGCACATTACCCTCAAGATCATCGTTATGAAACACAGGGGACAGCGATACCCGAGCAATACGGTCACCAAGTGGAACTTCGCGAAAACTACACGATTTATGTTCGATCGAGCAATACTTGACATGGTCAAGTAATTGTAGCTGCTCCGGTAACTTTTTGACTACTTGCTCAAGCTTCGCTATATCGTCACTCACAACCAGCAATTGCCGGGCCGCGTAATTAATCCGTACAATTTCATGATTGTTATTAGTAACGATATAGCCGAACGGCAGATTTTCGATCGACGTCTCTTCTATGCTAGATAGCCTTCCGACAATCGCATTTGATGATAAATTAGGCATAAGCACAGTATAGCAGCTGGCATACTATAGCCTTTGCCGTTTTAGCATTTCCGTGAGTGCGCGCCTGGATTGCCTTGCCATTTTGAGGTAACTATTTCAAAATTAATTCATGCACGAATCTGCCGCAGCCGCTGCTTGGGATGCTACATACCCGGCCTATTATCAGCTTGCTGATGTTCTAAAATCTGTCGCTGAATCACATTGCAATGTCCACATTGATAATCTGACATTGTTGAGGTGGCGTGAACTGATGGGAATTATGCGCGAAATCGACACTCATGTAGACGACACGGCCGCTACTCCTTTGTCGACAATATCCGAAATCCAACGGTTTGATATTTTCCGTGACAGATACCCCAATTTAACACCAGAGGCTCTGCAGCCAAACGTTCACAATAATTTACTATCGCGAACCAATACCATACTTCGAATCGGTCATTATCTGACGCGCGCCAATAGTGTTTACCGCTTTATACGACTCCGTGGAGCCGAAGCTGTACAGACAGCAGAATTATTTGCAGACAGTGCTACTGAAGAGGTTCGAAGTCAGCCCCAATTTTCGGATACGTTTATGCCAATTCTGCGTGAGCTTGGAATTGCAGCCTGTATGCTTGACTCGGCACACGATGCGCCCGATGATTATCGGCAGAATAAAATAACCTTGCAACCGAAGGTTTCGTTTCGTATGCGCACAGCCATAGCTGCAGCCAAGCATACAATCCCACTGCTAGGCGTCAGCTTTCATAAGCCAGTACTTCATGAATTGTGGAAAGCCAGCCATATCCGCGCCGACCGCAAAAAATACGCACAAGAGTTCATTACTTAAGGCGTTTTTCGAGCAGTACTCTAAGCTCTGCAATATCTTTGAGCTGGCGTTCGTTCTGTTGCATCAGTACTTCGATTTCCTCTTTGGCGGCTATGTCAGTGGCTAGGTCACGGCGGGCCTGGGCAGCGCTAATGGCGTCCATTCTCTTGGCAGCGATCAGCAGGATAGCGCCTTGCAGGGCAGCCAACATCGATAAAAATAAATTGAGCAATATGAACGGGAATTTATCCCAGTGCGCAACATTCGGATTAGTGTTTAGCAAGGCCCATAGACCGAGGAATGTCAGAAAGCCAAAAACAAACGACCAGCTGCCCATGGTGTTACGGAGAATATCTGCCGCCCGTTCACCGGTTGTCAGCGATTGTTTGTGTTGCTTGTGCCAGTTTGTGGGGTTGCGCATTGCTCTCATTATAAAGCATAAGCATAAAATCTATATTGCCACAAAAATAACACAGCCCGAACGAATCCGGGCTGTGTTATCAGATTGTGTACGGTGACCGTTAAATATTCTTGAGGAAACGATCGAATCGAGACACTTGGGCGTCATTCGTTGAAGTGAATTCGAATGCTAAGCCGCTCTTGGTATTGTTAGTTTTCATATAATAATTTGCCCTTTGCTTACTAGTTACTTTTTGTATTTTTATTGTTTGGAACGTTTTTGTTTGTGATCACAACACTTATTATTATACATGAGTTTGCGTTTTTGTCAATGTATTTTATTTGATGTTATCTTTGGTGTGAGCTCATCATACCGGAATGCCTCTGTTGCAGCAATGATAATGTGTAGTATTTTTGTTCACGCATTTAGACGGCGCAAAAAGCCAAGAATTCTGTATAGCAGCGCTGCTGTCAACTATCTGGCAAAAGGGTAATGATTACACTATACTGATGGTAATGGGGCAAACTGGGGGGAGTATATTAGACACGCCAATGGTGTTCGTCGACATCGAGACGAATGGGTTGAGCCATATCCGTGGCCGGGTGATTGAAGTCGCCGCTATCCGCGTTGAAAACGGCCGGATCACCCGCGTCTTCAATCAATTGATTGATCCAGAAACCGAGCTGCCATTCTTTATAACAAAGCTGACGGGGATCAGGAGCGAGGATCTGCGCGGCGCTATGCCATTTCGCCAAATTGCCGTGGAACTGCACGATATTCTGAGCGGGGCAATCTTTGTCGCTCACAATGTACGATTCGATTATTCATTTCTGAAGCAGGAATTCAAACGCGTAAACAAAACTTTTCTGCCAAAACAGCTCTGTACCGTTAAATTATCTCGAACACTGTATCCAGAACACAAAAGCCACAAGTTAGAGAGCTTGATTGCCCGGCACGGCTTTAGCTTTGAGAAACGCCACCGGGCGTACGATGACGCCCATGTTCTTTGGCAGTTCCTGCAACTGGTGCACGCTGATTTCCCGGCTGAAATTATCCAAGCTGCTATCTCCCGCCAGCTTCGTCAGCCAGCGCTTCCAAAAGGACTGCAGGCTGATCTGATCAAAGAACTGCCGGAAACTCCCGGAGTCTATATATTCGAAGATGAACAAAATAAACCGCTCTACATCGGTAAAAGCATCAATATAAAAAAGCGCGTGCTTAGTCATTTCGGCCATGACCATGACGACAGTAAAGAATTCAAGATTTCTCAGGCAATTAAGCATATTTCGACTCGGACAACTGGCGGCGAGCTGGAAGCATTGCTGCTAGAATCGCGCCTCGTCAAAGAAATGATGCCGCTGTACAACCGCAAATTACGCAAGACGCAAAAACTGCTGATCGCCCGCCAATCAGTTGACGCAGACGGTTATCATCACGTGAGCCTCGAGGAAGCCAGCCAGCTTGAACCAGATAATTTGTCGAGCGTCTTGGCTGTGTATGCTCGTCGTAATCAAGCCCGTACGTCGCTAGACGGTATGCAAAAACTATACAATCTCTGTCCAAAATTACTGGGACTTGAGAAGTCAGCCAAAGCCTGCTTTTCATACCAGCTGCACAAATGCCGCGGCGCTTGTGCCGGAGCCGAAGCTCCTGAAGTATACAATCAACGCTTAGGCTTAGCATTTGAGCGCCAGCGGATTCGTGATTGGCCGTATCAGGGGCCAGTACTAGTGCAGGAACGATGTACGGAATCGACAATGTCATCGGGTATTATTGTTGACCAATGGTGCGTACTGGCAGAAGTCAGTCAGGACGAATATTGCGATCCCGAGATAAAGTCACTGGCAAGCCAGACGGCCAAAACATTTGATCTCGATACCTACAAAATCCTGCAGGGATTCTTGGCGGCTAAGCTGCACAAACTCGTCATCCAGCCATTGTCTGCACAGCAGTTGCAGCAATTTGGTATCTAGGAGCGGTCAGGGGCCGTTATCTAGACGCCAGGAACGACCGGGAAACCTTCTGCTTCGTGTTCCATTTCGTGGTCGAGCTCATCTTTGGTCAGTGTATGATTCTGCAGACCGATCAGGGCGATCACACTGGCAGCTATGGCCAGCAGCGAGGCGATCATGAAAGCACTGCGGAATCCTTGGACGAGTGCACCATTCAGTGCAGCTGGATTACCTCCTGCGGCGGCCATAACACTGTTTGTTTTGGCAGTCGATATAGTGGTCAGCACAGCCAAGCCGATGGCACCGCCGATTTGCTGCGAAGTATTCAGCAGCCCAGAGACGAGGCCAGACTCTTTGGCTTCGACGCCGCTAGTTGCGGCCAGCGTCAGGGCGACAAATGTGGCACCCATGCCAGACGCCATCATGGCGATACCAGGCAGGACATCTACTAAATAGTTGCCGCTAACAGGAATCCGGGCAAAATATGCCAGACCGGCGGCGGTCAATAATGGTGCGAAAATCAATATTTTCTTTGGTGATACCTGAGCAACCTTTTTGGAAGCAATAGTGGCAGTCAAGGCGATGAAGAAAGTGAACGGCAGATTGTGCACACCAGTTTTAACGGGGGAGTATTCAAGAATCTGCTGCAAATAGAGCGACAAGTAGAAGAACACGCTGAACATTCCGGCTGTAATAGGCAACTGCATCAGATTGCCGGCGGTAACATTGCGGTTCTTAAAAATCCGTAGCGGCATCAATGGATGCGCTACATGCAGCTCATTGATAATAAAACCGACCAGCAGGGCTACGGCCAGAGCAATACCGCCAAGGGTTTCGATGCTTGCCCAGCCGTACTCTGTGGCTTTGACAAAAGAATACACCAGTACCATGAGACCCGAGGTAACGAGTACCGCTCCTGGTAGATCAAGACTGCGGCTGCCGGCTGCCGGCGCGCTTTGTGGCAAGTTGCGCAAAGCCAGGAATACTAACACAGCTGCTACAGGTACATTGATAAAGAAAATCCAGCGCCAGTCGACAAACTGCGTCAGCACGCCGCCCAATAACAGACCAACGGCCCCACCACCGGCGGCAACTCCGCTCCAGACACCAAGCGCTTTGTTGCGTTCGGCGCCTTCAGCAAAAATGCTCAGCACCAGCGATAAGGCGGCTGGCGACAGGAGTGCTGCGCCCAGCCCCTGCAATCCACGGAAGGCAATAATTTGCGTTGGGTTTTGGGCAAAGCCTGCCAGCAATGATGCAATAGCGAATAAAATAATGCCGATCAGAAAGACCTTTCGGCGACCCATTAGATCCGACAAGCGTCCGCCGAGCAGCAAGAATCCGCCGAATAGTAATGTATAGGCCGTCACGATCCATTGCAGTTGTGCGGTACTGGTAAATACCAATGCCTTTTGTATGGATGGCAATGCAACATTCACGATAGTAGCATCCAGCACGACCATAAACTGGGCGCCAGCTAGGATGAGCAGGGCCAGTCCTTTGTTCTTTACGGTTTCAATCATAATAGGTCCTTGTTTTAACGTATATTACTTTTTAGTATAAATATATACTTGAACTTGTCAACTATTTAGTTCTTCAAGTATAATGACGTATATGGATATATCAAATTCGCCCCGTGATCTTAAAATCTGTTTAGAAATATTACAGCTTTGGAAAATTATGAAGTCAAACATTGAGCACTTCGCTACAGTCCGCGACCTTACCTTGCAGCAGATAATGATGCTCTATCACCTGTACGGTGAAGATCAGATCCTTATGGGGACGCTTGCCAAGCAAATGCACTGCGACGCATCGAATGTGACTGGCCTTGCCGAACGGCTGCAATTGCTCGGCCTTATAAGCCGCCGTGAGATGCCCGAAGACCGCCGCGCCAAACAACTTGCGATCACAAAAGCCGGCAGGGAACTGATCGAAACTCTCCTGCCCTGCCTACCGAATGGCATTGGGCTGGAGCGGCTGAGCACTGCAGAAAATACTGAATTGTCGCGGCTACTTGGAAAATTAGGTGCATAAACATACAAACGGCATTACATTTGCCCATCTTCAAACTTATAGCATTAGACCAAAGAGCGTACTTAGCCGCCCTGAGGAAATCAACGGCGTATTAGCTAGGCTTGATTCAAGTATTTGATTTTTGACTCGCATCAATGAGTGTATCCAACTGATTCCACGTGTCCTTGACACCCTCCAGCATGCCCATTTCGACTAATTTCTGGACTTCTTCGGCCGTCTGATAGGTACTGATTGAGCTCAGTGTCGTTTTGCCGTCAGTTTCGTCAAAGGTAAACGTGGCTTCGCCCTCGGGGAGCTTCGAGTCGACTGTTCCCTGCTCATCAGAAAACACGTCAACAAAACTTAGACTATTTGGCTCATCAATTGTCTTAAATGTAGCCTTTCCCCAGGCTTTGGTGTCGTCCGGACCGGTCATGTAGTAGTGCCAAACGCCGCCTTCGGTAAAGTCAAAAGCCGCGATCGTAGCCGGCCATTCCGCCGGCCCCCACCATTTTGCCAGCTGCTCAGGGTTTTTGAACATTGAAAATACCAACTCTTTGGGAGCGTCATACGTCCGTGACAGTGTTATTTTGTTATCAACAACTGCAACCTGCATAGGTGTTTGATCTGACATCGCTTTCTCCTTTGTTAATGGGGCGTCGTGGGCGTATAGGTATGGTATAAAGTCCTGGCATTTTTGTCTATGCAGCAAGCATTCTTTCTGGCACTTAAAGCTGTCGACAACAAAGTGTTATAATATATCTATACCATAAATACTTGACTTAGCAATATATATATGATAATGTTTCTGTAAATTATCAAGTTTGTGTGGAGAACATTATGAATAAGAATATTAAAAACGTCGCTGTAAGCGTCAGTATACTAGCCGTTACAGTTGCCACGGGCGGGTTGCTGGTTGCCTATTCGTCAAACCAACCATCAAATGAGACTGTATCTCCTAAAACTAGCCCGGTAAGTACCTCTGATACATCGGTAAAAACGGATAAAATCACTGCTGACAACCTGACCAATACTACTTCGGCTCCTGCGGATAATTTTACAGGTAGTGTCCCCGCTGATGAGCGGGTTGCCGCTACTAAGAAGCGACCGGCCAATGTTGTGCAGGCAAACATTGCCGTAGCGACACCTACGGCTACCGGTGCACCGGTAGCTGAACAGACTACCACCCCAGTACCATCACCTGCACCAACACCAATCGTCAGTGAACCAGTTGTACCCGCCAAGCCAGTTGAGCCAACGCCACGGCCAACATTTCAGGTGGTGTTACGTGAGCACGAAGCTTATGTTAATGACCTTCGCTATATAGACGCGAAGCAGCTGATCATTCCGTTTGATATCGTGACGGACGAAGGCTATGTCTACCCAGCAAACGAATACGGAGGCATGGGATGCAGGATTATAGCTGCACCGACTATCGACCATGGCGTACTGTGCGACGCTCACCAAAAAGAATCCGGCTATGGATCATTAGTAATTCAGTATGGCAGCAGTTCTATCGCTGGCACCTACAGTGCACAACTCGTTTACAATGACGGCGTGACTGAGCGTACCGCTATATTTGATTTCGAAATTGCTGACTACAGCCCTGTTGAAATCTAGCAGCTGACAAACAGCCACTATACACCTCGGCATGAACCGAACGGCGCATCGGCTCAAAATAATAGAAATAAAATATAATTTTGATGACGGTTAGAGCTGATAGCTTTAATTAGTAAGGTTATTGAAGAGTTTGGTTGCTCCGGCAGCGACGTCAGAAGCCAAATCTAACTTAGTCAGAAATGCCGGCAGAACGATATTGACAGACGGGTCTATAAAATCAATTTCAGCGATTTCGATGGCACCGTGAGTAGTCGATTCGAGATTTATATGTTCGTAGTCATCACTGTTTGCGATGTGGAAGAAAAATTCAAGATGTTCCCAGTCATTATGCTGAAATTGTTGAACATAAAGCAGATTGCCAACTGTGGGCCTTACACCTGTCTCTTCGATAAGTTCGCGCTCCAAAGCCGGAATAAGCGGTTCGCCGACATCAACTCCGCCGCCTGGTGTACACCAGTAATCTAGGCCGTCGTCAGTTGACCTGCCTTTATATTTTTTGAGCCTAACACCAAGCATCTTACCGTTTTTCAATATTAAACCTCGGACAGCGATTCGACGATTTTGCATGACTTGTAGTGTATCAGAACCAGCATACTATTTCTAGCGTGCTCTGGCGTCTGCACTTCATTCCAGCATAGGCTTAAGGCCGACGCCAAATCTCATAGTGAAATTCCTGTTTATTACTATTACTTGTTAAAATATAGTTGTTTTAATTACATTAGTCTTTACATAAAGTACCACGTGTTGTACTATCAAAATGGGTAGTAAGAGATTCGGCTACTTCGTTTGTAATATGAATCAACGCCGGTCTCGCTTTTCTCCCGATTATGTTCGTTCACAATAGTAGGACACAGTAATGCGAGAACTTCATCGTCTCTGGTTTACGGTGCCGGCTGACCCCGGCATACCTAGGTTCGAACCCTAGTTTTGTTCTCGCAAGTTTTCTTGTCTTACTATTGTCAACGAAATCAGGAACCTACCCGCTTACTAATTACTCACTCAGGAGGAGCAAATGGCTCTTTTTAACACAACAAATAAACCTAGTACCGTCACAAATTTGGCGGGCGGAAATGCATACGAGCAATCCCCTGAAAACGCCTTAGTTTCTTTGCTGCTTACCAATTTTCTACGTAATCAAACTTATCGTTCAGGTAGCGATGCCTTAAGCTCGTTACAGGAGCTTATATCTAAAGTTGACCCGTTATTTGCGGCTAAGGCCGGCATCTACGCTCGTCATGAGTATGGCATGCGTTCTGTTAGTCACGTACTCGCCGGTGAGCTTGCGCATAGCGTCAAGGGCGAAGCATGGACTAGACATTTTTATGAAAAGGTTGTTCGCCGTCCTGATGACATTACAGAAATTGTAGCCTATTACCTTCAGGAATATGGCAAGCCTTTGCCGAACTCTCTCAAGCAAGGACTAGCTAAGTCATTTGACAAATTTGATACCTACCAGCTGGCTAAATATCGTAGCAAGACAAATAAAATATCACTTGTTGATGTCGTAAATCTGGTGCACCCACGTCCAAGCGAAAAAAATGGTGATGCGTTAAAAGCCCTGGTCAGTGGAGAGCTTCGATCAGAGAATACATGGGAAAGCCGTATTTCAGCAGCCGGACAGAGTACTGCTCAACGCGGCCTGGTCTGGAAAGATTTACTTGAAACGAACAAACTCGGTTACTTCGCTTTGCTCCGCAACTTACGCAACATCATGACAGATGCTCCCGGCTCAGTTGCACTCGCATGCGAGCAGCTTGTCGACGAAAACAGGATCAAGAAGTCTTTGGTTCTACCATTCCGCTTCACGACAGCTTTGAAGGAAATTGGCCAGATTCCAGAATCTCGAGAAGTCGTCTCGGCGCTGTCAAAAGCTATTGATATTTCTGCGCAGAATTGTCCACAATTTGACGGTAGCACGCTAATCGCTGTCGATACCTCAGGCTCAATGAGTGGCCGTCCTTCCGAAATTGCTACTCTATTTGCTGCAATGCTCTACAAGAAAAACAGCGGGGCTGACTTGCTCCTATTTGATACGCAGGCGCATCCGATTACACCCAATCCAAATGATTCGATCATATCCATAGCACAATCTATGCCATTCCATGGCGGCGGTACTGACTTCAATATCATCTTCAATTATGCTCACAAAGCGTACGATCGAATTATAATTCTATCTGATATGCAGGCGTGGTCGGATGAAGGTATGGATGGCTGGATGATATACAACGGCTCGCACGGACATAATGGCGACCCCAAAGCCGCACTAGCTGACTATCGTAAGCGCACCGGCGCTAACCCAAAGCTATATTCGTTCGACCTTCAGGGATATGGCTCCATCGCTTTTCCAGAAAAGAACGTTTACAGTCTGGCTGGTTTCTCTGACAAGGTACTCGACCTCATGGGTGCGCTCGAATCAGGCGAAAGTTTAGTCGATAGTATTAATAAGGTTGAACTATAGTCGGGCGTACCCAGCTATGAAGCGTGTTACCTTCTATTTAGACGACGACGAATATCGTAGCCTCAAGATAGTACTGGCAATACACGGCATGAGTGCCAGCGAATGGTTGCGCCACCAGATGGCCCAGTACGTAAAAGGCGCCATGCCAAACGTACCGCTGAATGAACTAAAGAATTATCCTCGGGCACCTAAGCGCGAAATACAACATCCAAAACCAGATAACTTCAATGAAGATATCGATTTACAATAGAATATAAGGACATTCCACTATGCAGAAAATTACTAAAAAATTATACAATTGGGCATCAATCTTAGACGACAATGCCAAAGAGCAGACTCTCCGGACATCGGCGATGCCCTTTGTTTTACCACATCTCGCTTTAATGCCTGATGCGCATATGGGAGCTGGCGCAACTGTTGGTTCAGTCATACCGACCGTCGGAGCTATTATGCCGGCAGCCGTTGGTGTGGATATCGGATGTGGCATGATAGCCGTAAAAACGCAGTTCAAAACCAGTGACCTTACAGATAAGGATCTGGGCGTCTTGAGGCACAGCATTGAGCGGTCAATACCGCTATCTGCCGGTAAGTTCAATCATAAATTGACTGATTCAGTGAAGCCACGGATTGCCGAACTTGAAAACATGGCTGGTGAGCGGAAATCGTTTTACGACAAATTAACTCGAACGAGCTGGGTATATCAACTCGGTACGCTTGGTTCGGGTAATCACTTTATTGAAATCACTGTCGATCAAGACGAAACTATTTGGTTATTCCTGCACAGCGGCAGCCGCGGCATAGGTAATTCCATAGCCATGCATCACATCAAGATTGCCCAGGAAAATATGAAAAAGTGGTACATCAAGCTTGAAGACGACGATTTAGCATACCTCGTAGAAAACACATCCGAGTTTGATCAGTATATTTTTGATCTCAATTGGGCACAGCATTTTGCTTTGCTGAACCGCGAAGAAATGATGGATAGAGTCATTAAAGATTTCGAGCATTTTATGGGCAATAAAGTCATAGAAAGTGAGCGCATCAACTGCCACCACAACTTCACTCAAAAAGAGAACCACATGGGTCGTAATGTCTGGCTTAGCCGCAAGGGCGCCATTCAGGCAGATAAAGGCCGCAAAGGCTTGATTCCCGGATCTATGGGTACAGCCAGCTACGTGGTCGAGGGCAAAGGCTATGCTCCATCCTATAACTCGGCTCCGCATGGTGCTGGTCGAGTATGGGCTCGCAAAGCAGCTTCCAGGCACTTCACGATCGACGACCTAGATAAAGCCATGGTCGGCATTGAATACAATCGTTCTGAAGCATTTTTGGACGAAATACCAGATGCCTACAAAGATATCGATGTCGTCATGCATGACGCCAATGATTTAGTTGAAATTAAAAACACTTTTCATCAAATTGTAAACGTCAAAGGCGATTAGAAAGTTATATCTAGTAAGGACCTCTTACGCCCCCGGCAGAATCACGGGCGCTGCAAATTGGCAACAAATTAATTCGATGGCTACAACTTATCCGCGAATACAACTAACCGTTCAGAATACTGATTCTCTGCTTCATCCCAATCGCCGACGCAGGTAATGAGATTCAGATGTGAACCCTGCGCGCTATGGAACACTTCCTTCGGCTGGTCGTCCTTGCCATACCGCTTCGTATGTTGCACTTTAAATATTGCCGATAATCCATTCGTGTCGACAGTCTCTATCGTATCTCCAGCCCGCAGTTCAGCTAATCTGGCAAAAACGCCCGGCTGGCCTTGCGGACCGTTCACATGTCCCGCCATAACCGCACTACCCTTGTTGCCGGGCAATGGACCGAGTTTGTACCATCCCGTTTTAGCAATGTTCGATGGTGTAGCCATATTTCCGGTAGGCGTAACTCCGGAATACTCAATCAGGCTATCCACATCGATACTCGGGACAATGAGGCGCGCAGGCAAACTAGGCACAGCGGGGGCAACCTGATCCTGATCGGGTTGCCCTACGGCCGCTTGCAGTACTAGTGGGGATGTAGGTTGGGGCGAGCTACGGATTTTACCCCACTGGATAAAAGCAAAGGCGCAACCTACAGTAAGCAAGAAGATGAGTCCACCGCTCAAGTAGAACCGGAGAACGTGCCGTTTACGCTGCCGGTTCTGTCTTTCTAGCTGCCTGCCGCTCAAAGTTGTCTCAGATGCGCTTACGAACGACCAGGCTTGCCGAAGATAAAAATGCGATTACAGCTACCGGCGCTGCCCAAAGAGGCAGGCTGGCGGCCGGTGCACCGCCACCACTATTTGGCAGTCCGGGCGTCTTGGAAGTCGTAGTTGCAGTTGCAGCGGCTGCATTCGTACCGGAAGCAGTAGTAGAAGCAGCTGGCGCTGAGGCAGCAGAACATACAGGCACGGTATTGATAGTGTCAGTCGTCGTAGCCACCGTACCGCCAAACGCTAATGCCCGGCCGGTCCAATTGACTGTCGAGCCAACAGTAATGCCTGCAGGATTTATGATTGTACCTATAAAAGTTGAACTTGCTCCAAGCGTTGTGGCCGCACCTGGTGTCCAGAAAAGGTTGCAGGCCGAAGCCCCGCCCCCGCCTGTCGCTGTCACGATCGAATTAGCGGAAGTACTAAGCGCTCCAGTTGATCGGAAAATATAGACACCCGCCCCATTCAACGTTATCGTACCGCCTCCACCTATCGAGACTGCCCCGTCAATACAATACACGCCCGGCGTATACTCTCCGACATTGCCGAACGGTGCTTCAATAGCAAGATCCTTGGCTCCAGCCGGAAAAGTAAACGTACACGGCTGACTATTAAGCTCAGATAGAGCACTGGCTTGGTCGATTCCGGCTTGATTGTAGGCAGCATTAGCCACATGAGTATTACCAGAAACCGTCGGAGCAACCGCTGGTGGTGTCGTATAGCCCAGATCACCATTGATAACGGTTCCAATTGCCGTATTGGTGTAGCTACCGGCTAATACGCTATACGTATTTGTGGTACCTAGATTTGGCTGCGGAGCAGCATATAGGACGGGCGTTATAAGAAACACCCCTAAGAATACTGCGAGTATGCCTTTGTGTCTTAATGACTTCATTTTTGAGACCTCGTGTTAGTTTTAGTTTTCAATATCTGTACACAGGTTAGCATAAGCGTACCCATTAAACTATTTTTTACTGAGCGTTATTAAATCATGAGGAGACCGGAATGATTTGTTGATTAATCTGTATCATTTAGCTCTAGACTATACACATCATGGCTTAAGTACTATCTTTTTGTTGAATTGTAACCCAAAGAGTCTTTTTGACTTTATAAACAATTTCCCTTCTTTGATGGCTGCCAGATATTTCGTAATGTCTTCAATCGTATTTTTGTTGATCTCGTCATATTCAAAATCAAAATCATCGAAATGCATGAAAGCTTTTGAAATTCCGTCACCGTACATGCCTATCCAGACTTTAGGTACAGGTGAATTCTCAATAAAAGATGTGTTTATAGTCAGCTCAACACTTTGTGGGCTATCAATATTAGTTTTCTCAACGTTATTTACTCCAAATAAATCACCGCAAATAGCTGATATGGCATCAAACTCTATCATAATTTCCTAAACTTTCCATACTTAAATACAGTTAGTTTTGCAAGGTCAATCCATAAGACTAAGTTTGGTCATATGTTTTCAAATTTTTTAGTGCTTCAGATACTCTGTTGGCATCCTTTTCTCTGACTACTAAATTCGGCTTCCAGACCGTACCTTTGTCAGTATTGGGCACGGAGTAGATATTATCGGTAGTACCTAGATCCCGATCTACTTACACGTCATATATATTCCCAGTTGGATACTCCCATACTTGGTAATTGCCTTCTTTGACGTCTTGGTATTCAAGATTGCTTAACTTCTCTTCAAGGTTTTCAATAATATGTTCTGCGAAATATTCACTTCCATGAAGATTTGCAAATATCTTAATTTGGGTATTTAATTCAATCATTTTTTTATTGTAACCTATCTGAAGAATTTTCTAAATGTAGTCTGCCACGGCCTATGCCAGTCCTTACTAGTTCGTGCCTGATTATTTTTAGGTTGCGCAATTCAAACGAATACAGCGAGTCTTTTGGATGAGCATGTCTTTCGCAACAGCTCGATTATTACGTGGCTTAAACTCAATAACTTTGACCTATCGCCGAGAATTTAACCAATGGCTTAACTCTACCGAGCTCTTTAAAATCCATTCATTATCTGTGTCGGATTTAATCTGTAAGGAAATATCTTCATAACAAACTTTATTGCCTACCAGAAACTGAGATGCCTTCAAAGGATCACGTAGCGTATTGATAAGCGGTTTTATTATATACAAAACCTGTTTCTGGAATGTCGAACCAGACCATTGTTCGTCTTTCTGTATACTCAGAGGCCGCTCGTACTTTCTCTGTAGGGATTTAATAAGGTGAAATAAATCTACCCATTCAAATTCCACATTATCTTTGCGTAGTTTTATATTTGCATTCAGGTCGATTTCATTCTTTTCGGCATAATTGCTTGATATAAACTCAAAGATTAGTGTGACGTCACGATTATTAATATATAGACTACTGCTTTCAAGCCGACACTCAATTGGGGCGACATCATTCACTATCGACCGCAATACGTCCTTGCGTGTCCATAATTTACCATCCACTCGTTTTTTATAACCTTTGAAGACTTTCATTACCGACACCCTCTTTGACATTTATACTTGAAACTACCATACCATGTCTTCTTATAGGTCCACAATGAGCCTTGACGTTTTTGTGCATCGTTTGCTACGTAGCGGTTGAGCTGTTTCATTCCTTGATCAATTGCACGCCTATTATGCGGTTTTAACTCGACAAGCTTACCCTTGATTACACCATCAGCACGGCCGGCGCCCTTAATTGTAGTCTCACTTGTCTTGTATTTAGCTTGAAACGCCCTATGAGCTTGACGCCCCATGACCATCGTACTCTTAAATTCTTTCCCTGCTTTGGCCGCCTGTGCAGCTTTTACTGCAGCTCCCGCCCCCACGGATGCCGCACCAATAGTCGCAACAGCAATCAATGCTTGTTTCCTGTCCCCAGCCGCCGCATAAGCCGCTGCAGATACCGCGGCACTTGCCATCCCAATCGGTCCAGGTATCACAGACCCGATACTAGCAATGGACGCTATCCCTTTCATACTCATTTGGCCCGTCAAATCGTAATCGTTCACCGGATCCGGCGGATACACATAGCTGTTTGGCGTACCACCTTCTACTTGGTCGACACTGGCAAATCTGCCGAGCGTCGGAAAGTAAACTCTAGCTCCCATTTGGATGGGGGCGAGAGCGAGGCTGGTTTCAGTAATCTTTTGGTGTTGACCGACCCAACCGTAGGATCCACTTGCATGGTTGTCTGGGTGGGTGCTGCCAGGCAGGATGTTGCCGAATGGATCGTAGGCGTAGGTTGCGGCTGGGCCGTTGCCGGTGGAAGTGTTGACTCCGCTGGCGTTAGCGGTAAGCATGGTATCGCCATGGATGTTTGGGAGAGAGTATTGTTTCTGAGCGTTGCCTGTTTCCTGCGGCTTGATCGTTACGTTGACGCCGCCCGGCAGCTGTAGGGTTTTTTCGACTATTTCCCAATTGCCATTCCGAACAAAATCAGGCGCATCACCACTTCCCGTATGCCCATACCAATACTGGTTAGTGACATTCCAGTTCCAGTTAGTAATTGCATCTTTTTCGCGGTAAATTATCCGGCCTTGGACGTCGCGACCGTAGTACATACCCGTACCATTGCCCGAACTGTCATAGCTGTCGAGGCAGCTGTTCCTATCGGAACTGTCGTAGCATAGACGGATTGGGGTAGCATTGGTACCCATATTTGTCATATTGCCGTGGCCGTCATACACAGCAGCGGTGCTTGCTGCATCTGTGCTAGTTATGAGCCGGTCAGCATGATCGTAACAGTATTTTGTTGTTACGTTATTAACAGTCATGCTTGTCCGGTTGCTATTCTTACCGGCATTTGGATTCATATTGCCGGCATTGCCACAGAAATTTGCGTCCTGCTGGCCAAACCCGTAATCATACGAATGCGACCCAATGTCGGCATGCGTCAGTCGGCCTGCTTTGTCGTACATATATGAGTTCCACAGGTCCTGGCTGCCGGATGACACGATACTATGTTGTGTCTGTCCTGACTGCGATCGCACGACGTTGTTAGTAACCGTTTGTGCCGAATTAGCTTCTTTCAGTTCGGCATCATCGAGCTGCAACCAACCGACCGCTCCTAGTGTATGGTACATGCTCAGTTTTTTAGCCGTCGCTGGTGTCGTAAAGCTATGGCTAGCCTGTGTCCAAGTGGGGCTGGCATTATTGCCACCGATCCATGTATATGTCACGCTATTATCCTGGTGCGTAACCTGTGCCAGCACCTCTGTCCGTACGTTTGATTTGTAGTAATCGCGGTAATTGTATTTGGTGTTTTCTAATCAATTCTTTCATATGAACATGGGTAGGCTTAGCGAAATACTAGAAAAACTTCTATGAGATTTTCATAACTTAACAGGGGTGACGGGCGTAGAAGCTTGGGAGATAGTGACACAAATGTCATCATCTCCCATAATTAATCAAAGGCTTTAACAGGGGTAGTAATGCGAACGGAATTAAATGTGGTATTTGAATGCCTACATTCGTTCATCTTCTCGGCTTTGGTATTCTTCCATACCATTTAAAACAAGCAGCTGACTTTCTTCACTCATTTCACCTTCGCAGAGAATCTCCTCGATTATTTCATGAAGCTGATTCTTTGAAATAATATTATCCGCGACACATAAAACTACATTTTCCATAGAAGGGATGAACACGCCCACCAATGCGCCAAGCCCGTTGACTATCATAAAGTAGGATCCGATTGCAATCGATGAACGTTTGTTTCCATCGGCAAAGTAGTGACCAACTTTTGCGACTGAAAAGACTATATGCGTCAGCTTATCGGCAAAACTTTCGTAATAGGTATCGTCTTTGATAAACTCTAGCATGCTTTCAAGCTCTGCCTTCTTCTCCTTGGATATGCCAGAGAGACCACCCGTAAACAAGATGATGTAATCATGCTCTTTAATTGCCCAATCAACTCCAAAATATATGAAGCCTGGCATGGTTATTTATCTTTTAGACGCTTAAATACTTCTTGGTACTGCTCTATTTGTTTCGCTAAATCTGCACTTTTCTCACCTAGAAATTTTTCAAATTCTTCAGTGTTCAGAGGACCTATATACTTAACTAACTCAGGATGAATAACTGAACGGAAGCCATAATCACGGCTGGCCATACTGATTCGTGCCATCTCTAATTGTGGCACCCAAGTCGGATCTTCTTCGAAAGTTTTGAATATTTTATCAGCCTCGGCCGATGTGATTTTGCGCTTCAGTCGTATCGATTCAAGTTTGATTTTATTTCCTAGACCTGTCTCGTACATTGATATTGTAGTCAAAATTTCAGAGTACATGGTGTCTCGTACATTTTCTTTTTTTGTCAAAGACAAAATATTTCGGTATTCACGTGCTCTTTCATGAAAAATACTTTTATAGATTTTATTGGTATAGATTGAGTACTTTGACTGTCCCATATCCAAATAATCCTTTAATGCATCGATAAACACTTTGCGATAACCTTGACCCATATAAGTTGCGATCAGGTACTTTTCGTCACGCTGGTTAATAAGTTTTATACTACCGCCACTCTTTGTACTCATAGTATCAAGAACTAGGTTAAGAATTATGCCTCTTAATATCCTGGCCTTTTCACTTTCAGCAAGTAGCATACCGATGTTTATTAACGCCCTAAAGTTTAGAACAGCAAGCCTACCTACATTCGCTAGATTCCCTTCCACAGATTCTTCCAATTGTCTTTTTGCGGCACTGAGTTTTTCGCCGGTAAGTATTTCATATCCGTTGCTTTTAAGCTCTTCTTCATAGCGAGCAATGTAACGGTTTATCGTACGGGGGTCTACTTCATAAAACTCTGCTACCTGTCTTATAGTGAATTTGTATTCATCTTCCACGGTGATGCCCTTAATGCCAATTTGCTCTTGAATTGCAGCAACTGCATAGGGATTATTGAGGATATTCTGTCTATCAACCATCGATTTTGATAACTGCCTACGATCCATTGTCCTATATTAACATTATTTTCGACTTTGACTATTAAATGCAACCTCTGATTCTCAAACGCAACTACTTTTGAGCAAGCTTTATATAAATTAAATAAAATCTCTGTCGACTTGACAGAGATGATAGAGCTTATGGTTGCGGGACCAGGACAACGCACGTTAATCCAGCCGCCCGCTGGCGCTGGGGGCTGTGACTAACGACCGAACCTTTTGGATCGAGCACAGCTCTATACCAAGAAAAATGACCCATCCGAAGATGAGTCATTTTTCTTGGTTGCGGGACCAGGACTCGAACCTGGGACCTCGTGGTTATGAGCCACGCGAGCTGCCGCTGCTCCATCCCGCGTTATCTGCTATGAAAAGCTTGAGTAACTATACCAAACAGGGGTGTATATGTCAATGAACTAGCTTTCTGCCAGTCCGCGGTGCAGGAAGAAATTCATCCATGCCTGGATATTACGCTGGTAGAACGGCTGCTTTTTGTCAGCGGCTTCCGAGCCAGGTTGCGTGGCTGCCGTACTGCTGGCGACCTGTACGCCGCTGACGCGGGCCATGGCAACTTTCTTGGGTACGATAAGTTCTTTTTCGCCGGGTAGTGCCAGGCCAAAGTTTTGGCGGGCCGCCAGCTCCAGATACTGCGGCGTATTGTAGTATTGATTCTTCAACTTTTGATTACTGTTTTGCAGGCGTTGCAAGTCACTTTCCTGTTGCAAGCGGGCAATCTGTTGTTCAAGCTTATAATTTGACTGAATTGCTTTGACGCCGCTCCAACTCACCAGCAAAACTATGACCGTAAACACGATCAAGCCGAGCGACTGCACGTCCCGTAATTGCGATAGCAGCGCATGATTGGAATATTTTTTTGTATTTTTGAATATATCAAGCATAGTTTATACCGCTTATTATATAACTTCAGGGCATTATCTGCTATACTCTCATCTGTTAGCGCCGGTATTACCTACGCGAACAAGCAGGTAGTACTCGACATAATCAGTCAATGTCCAGTCGCAGTACAATTACCTAAACCCAGGGGGCGTAGCTCAGTGGTTAGAGCAGTCGGCTCATAACCGATTGGTCGCTGGTTCAAGTCCAGCCGCCCCCACCAGAAGTTGGAAGCTCGAACAGTAAACCAAATGGATGCTATCCGATCGCGTTCACTTGAAGCTGATACTATGAAACGATGAATATTAAAAACGTGTCAATACCCTGCTCTGGCTATTCTTTAGTTGCAGATTGGTATGAGAACAAAACTTCCGATAAAGTTCTTCTCACATTCCTTGGCTACAGTTCCAGCAAAGCACGTAACCGTGACTTCCTAATGGCATTGAGCGACAAAACCGGTATGAACGTACTGGCCGTTGACTTATCTGGCCACGGCGAGAGTCCGTTCGAGCTGGACAAAACTCGCCCAGGGCAACATCTTCTTGAAGCAATTGAAACATTTGACTGGCTAAGACATGAACGCCCCAATGCAAAAATCACTGTCTTAGGCACAAGTTACCGAGGCTTCTTAGCTGCCTACCTGACAAGATATCGTAACTTTGACAAATTAATACTGCGAACGCCTGCAATATATCTGCCGTCGGATCTATATTCGTTTCAGGATGGAATAGACAGAAATTATACGTCTAATGTTTTCCGAAAGGACAAGCATGCAGTGTCTAGCCATCCGCTATTCAAGCAAATCTCCGTTTTTAACGGTAGTACCTTGCTGATTATACATGAATTGGACGAAGACGTCCCTATACAAACAACTGACATTTACAAAGAATCATTTTCTGCTGATGTATATATAGCTTCGGGATTTAAACATTCAATGAAAGACATGTCAAATCCCGTTGAAGGTTTAGTTTATTATCAAGATACTATTGTAAACTGGTTATTGAAGTAACATTAACGCTGCCATCAGAAGTATCACCCCGATCACGAACATAACCGCCCGATACATTATGCTTGATTTAGTAACTTCATTACTATTTTGACCAAATGAAGAAACATTGTCACTTTCAGAGTTCCGCAATAACAGATACACTACCGTTCCAATAACAAACAAGGGTAATATAAGATATAGCAATTCGATCAATGTCATTTAAAATCCTATTTTAGGAAATCGATAAACACATATTATTTTTTGCTCTTAGAATATGCCGAATATCCGATTATTGCGGCAACACCGATTGTAAGTAAAATCACTATGGCCGATGCCGTATAAGACTGCGGTTGGTCGAGCGATTGAAGAATTCCAATCGCAAATATAATTATAAGTATTACCGAGAAACAGATTGACAGTTGTGAAGTTGCTTTCCGTATTTTGGTAATTACAAATTTATCTGTTGAAAGGTTTTCATAGTAGGACAATTTAAATTTAAAATATATCTGTCCCAGTAAAATAAATATGAAAAATATTACTCCAACTATATTGAAAATTAACGAGCCATTCATAAGTTATTCTGTTTACATTGCATATGGATTTTCTCCTGTAAATCCTCCGTAAATGAAGGTGGCGATTCCTAATACAATCGCACCCTGTAAGGCGCCCGCTTTCGACCCGACAATACATCTGGCATATGCACCCGGAGCAGCTCCTATGCCACCCGCTGCTGCTCCTGTAATACCGCCACCTATGGCACCGCCTACACAATCTGCAGCACCACCAACGATTGACCCCGTTTTCGCTCCATCTTTTGCCGCATCTAATCCGCTATAGATTGAGAAATACCCGCTCGAATCCACAAAGTTAACCGGATTCGCCCCTGCATACACATACCCGTACTCTGCACCGCTCGGATCGAGCTGTGTCCAACGAGCATCAGTAGAATTGTAGTACCGAGCTCCCATTTTGTACAGTTGTGTTTGGTAGTCGTAGTAGCCATTGGAGTTATAGCTTATATTACCAATGTTTGATAGGAGCTGCTTTTAGGCTTAAGACTTGCGGTCCAAGATTTTCTGTCCTATAACTACTACTCCAGCTACCAGAGAAAGCCTTAATACTAAGGAAAGTCTCTCGGCAACCGTGCCGTTTAAGATAATATCTCTATTAAGCATAAACACAATAGTAAGTGCTAGTAAAACTACTATTATTGCTACTACTTTACCCCTAGCTGTTTTGACGGAAGAAAATTTATACTGAGCATCTCTAAATTCTTCATCGGAATTATATCTGTGCAAAAAGTATAGTGAACCAAATATTAAGCATAGCGCTAGGAAAGGATATATTACATTCTCATTAATCATCGCCTGCCTTACTTATTTCGTATAGAAATTTAATTCTTAAGAAATCGATATAATGCCCTTACACCTAGTAGAACTACAGAAGTACCGGCAACGACAATTATAATTACTGAAACTTTTCTTTGAAAAGGGTCAAAGCTCTTCTCATAACTGTTCCGACTGAAGTATTATACTTATCTGTTTTTTAATATTCTGCTTAACTGATATACACCGTTCAGCAAGACAATTACCCAAAATATGGTAGCCAGCACGGATTGCATTATGACTACACTGTATACCGCACCAGATATAGCTAAGACAATGCCAAAACCTGCGATTGATTTTTTTAATCTATAAGACATATTCGCGTATACCTCCGTGTATTTTTGTTAATCGCAGAGTCCGGCGAACTGAGTTATTCTACCATAAGATTATTTTTGTAATCCCTTATAACTATCACCCCAAGCAGATTTTCTAACGACACTTAGCTCCATAGATTATTTTTATCGCACATACGTGTTTAAACCTAAGTCAATTAAGTCCTCGGCTTGTTGGCCTATTATCGGAAAATTTAAATCTAATAAGTATATGCTTTTAGGCGTGCTAATCTTATGATCGTCGCTATAATTAATTATAAAATATACGTCCTCGCTTTTTTATTGAGTCCTTTTATTCACATAAAGCTGAAGTGCGTATGCTAGTAATAGAGTGAATATCAAGATTGCTATTACCTTTATCGGACGATCGAATCCAATTAATCTAGATAATATAAATATCATCGAGCTAATCAATAAAACTGGTAAAAGAAATAATGTGTAATTTTTTTTGTTTGTAGTAGCAGATTGAGGGTTGCGTGGGGGTATTAGATAAAAGACCTTATCTTTATCAGTTCCAGTTATGCTTAGACCATAGATTATCATTCCTATCGCAATCGCAATAATAAGTATTTCAATCATTATTCCGCCTATCTAAGTTTGTTAAAAAAGCTAATTATATCATAGAAAGCTCCCGCCTCAGGCCCTGCCTGGGTAGCAATCACCCCTCCAACTATACCAGAACCGCATCCTGTGATTATTGCGCCAGCTCCTATAGGTACACCTACTCCTGTAGAAGCGGCTACGGCAGCGGGAACTAACGCACCAAGAACACCATATGCGCACCCAGTTGAGGTGTTAAGTGCTAGTTGCTGATAATAGGGCAATTCGGGCGCATACCCACTCGGATCCACTAAATTAACCGGATTCGCCCCCGCATACACATACCCGTACTCTGTACCGCTAGGATCTAACTGTGTCCATCGGGCATCAGTTGAATTGCGTAGTACCGGTAATGTTATTTTTTTCTATTCTTATTAAACTTTCGAGCTACTACACTTGCTATAATAGGAGACACAATAGCCGTAAAAAGTATAATAAATAAAGATTCTTTGTCCACTAATTAATCCTTTCAAGAGCTGAAATACTTTAAGAAACCGCCCGCTGCTCCACCGATAGCTCCATCTAGTGCGGCATCACTAGCTTCATCGGAATTACCACCACCAAGCAGAGATCCATAAAATCCGCCTACAACACCGGCGTAATGTTCATTAATCACACTACTCAACCTGCTCTCCATACACGTGGTTTATGTTGCGTTCAGCCAGATATTAATCGATATACTTCTCTGAGACCAAAAAATATCATTCCTATTCCTACTACAAAGACAAATACATGTGTAAGTTTGCGTTGATAATTTCCATATCGCGCTTCCAAAGTATTTTTCTGGAAATTTTCAATGTAATCCATGAAGTAATTTCTTCTTAGAAGGATCCAGGTACCTAAACTAAGACTTAGTAAAATGTAAATAATCTGATACATTTGTTTACCTCACAAATTTTATTTATGCATTCCTTCGAATGACAAATTGAATCCTGCACCACCGCCTATCTCAAGGCTGCCGTCCGAACAAATTTTCCCACCTACTCCAGCGTATCCTGATAGGTCCCCGGTTAAGCACCCGTAGTCAATGCATAACCAATTATGAATATATACTATTTCTTCTTGTGATCATTTTGCTTACGTTTTATCAGATATATAAGAACAAATAATGAGAAGAGTAATAAAAACTGTATTAATTTATCGTAATCCATTATTTGCAAAATCCTCCTCCGTAAATTGAAAATGCTGAGTATCCTCCGCCAACAAATAATGACGCTAAGCTACTAATAGGTGACGCATATGTAATGAACGCTACAGATAAATCTGCTGCAAGTTTATCCGCATTAGAGCATGCGCCGCCGCTTTTGAATGAAAATCCGCTGCTCAATTCACTCGTCCCCAAACAGTCACTACGGGCCGTATAAGTACACGGTGCATATCCACTCGGGTCTATGAGATTCACCGGATTCGCCCCGGCATACACATACCCGTACTCTACTCCGCTAGGATCGAGCTGTGTCCAACGAGCATCAGTAGAATTGTAGTACCGAGCTCCCATTTTGTACAGTTGTGTTTGGTAGTCGTAGTAGGCTCCAGCGTAGCGCCAAGGATTCTGGACTGAGCCAGTTGAGCTGAGTAGCGTACCGTATGGGTCGTAGTCGTAGGTATTTTGAACGGTGCCGTTTATGTCAGTAACTTTGACTATGGAGCCACGGAGATCAGTCAGGAAGTAGTAGGCTGCGCCGTTGACGACTTCGCCAACTACCGGACCATCGCCGTGCGTAGAGTGCGTGTAGTATCGGGTGTTCGTACCGGCTACGTCACTGTATAGGCCTAGGATACCGTTATGCTGCGCGTCGGCGCCGATCTGTGTACGGTCGGTTTGCCCGACGTCCGCGTAAGATGCGGTAATGGTCGGGTTGCCGGCTGGCGTAAACGCCGTTGTCTGGTTTTTGGCGTTATAGCCCATATTTACCCCGCGGCCGAGCCAGGTTTGGTTGCCGGCGGTGTCAAACGTACCCCAAGGATTGCCGGTTGCGGTCACGATATGGTTCGAGACATTGAAGCCGTACAGCGAGCTATAATTACCGTTTTTAGAATGTTGTGTCCGGTTGCCGTTGGCGTCATAGGCATAGGTATAGCTGTTCGCACCGGCACCGACGCCGTTTACAGCTGTCAGCCTATTAAGCCCGTCATATACGTAGTTACTCGTCCGACCAAGGAGGTTGTTGGTTTCGGACTGAAGCAAGTCGGAATCTTTGTTGGCTGTAGTGGTATATGATCCGGTGAAGTGCGTTAGCACGGTTGCGCCCTTCATAGCTTTTATTGACGTTTTTCGTCCGGCATTGTCGTATGTCATCGTCTGCGTGATACCGCCGGGCAACGTCATGGCTGTCATGCGCCCATCAGTAAAGGTAGCCGTCTGTGTCGCGCCGTTGCTAGATTGGTTAATACTTGCCAGCTGATTAGCATTGTCGTAAGTGTACGTAGTTGTTCCGGCAGGACCAACTTCGGTCAATAAGTTTCCGGCTGCATCATACGTATAGTTTAGGCCTGGTCTGTTCGGCTGCCCGAGGTAAACCACCCGATTAAAGACATCGTGAGTGTAAGTGGTCGTGCCTGACGCATCAATACGCTGTATCAAAGTCCCGTCGGCGTTATAGTCATAGTCAACGACCGAACCATCTTTGGCGTACGTAGCAACTGTGGGGCGATCGGCGTTATCGTAATCAATCGTGACTTTAGACCCCACGCCATCAGTGACAGTTTTCACGCGCGCTAGGTTGTCGTATGTATAGTCGGTTCGTCCCATTGGTCCGGGAGGTACGACCTGAATTAAGTTACCGTTAGTATCGTAAGAATACGTTGTCAAGTTGCCGCGCGGATCGGTCATAATGCAAAGCTGACCGTTCTTACCATTACAAGTAATTATGCCTCCTGAGCCGTTCGAATCGCCTTGATACTTGTATGTAGTGGTCGCCATGTGAGCGCCACTAGCACTCGCTTTTACTTCGCTGGTCACACTCTTGTTGGTATTGTAGGTGTACGTGGTGGTATTTCCCGCTGAGTCTATAGCCTTTGATGGTAGGTGTGGATGAGTAGTATTGTTATATTCATAGGTAGATTTAGAGCCGGCAACTCCACCGGTTGTCGTAGGATTCTGTCTGGCTGTAAGATTATTAAGCGTATCAAAAGTTGCTGTCTTAATTTGAGCAGATGGGTCTTTGATGGCTGTCTGATTATTGTTAGCATCCCAGGTAGCACCTCGGCTTTCACCAACTGCATCTATGATATCTATCACCCGTCCTCCAGCGTCATAGGAGTACGTCGTATTGTGGCTTAGCGGATCGCTCACAACTGTATTGTTCGTGTTATACGTGTAGTTATATTCCGCAACGGCAGTCGTATAGTCTGCATATTTGATTTTGGTGACCCGGCTAGCCGCGTTATACACAATGGTTGTCGTCTTACCACTCGGCGTATCAATCTGGTTCAGTCCGTAATCGTTCGGGAAGTAGAACAGCTTCCACACACCACCCATAGTGTCAGTCAGACCAGTCAGCTTGCCACTAGTATACGTATAATTGACTGTCCGTCCTGCTGGATCGGTAATAGTACCGATATTAGTACCTGAGTAATTCGTAAACGTCGTTATCTTCCCTTGCGCGTCGGTCGCCGACGCCAGCGTGCCATTAGTATTATAGGCATAGGTAAGCTCTAGTCCTGCAGCGTCAGTATGCTTGATTTGCTTGCCTGCCGCATTAAAGATGTAAAATTCGCCAGTTTTATTGAAGGTCAGTTTCCAGCCACCACCAGTAACTACACTTAACTTTGCCTCAGTATATGCGGCCGGGGTAGTGTATCCGCCGGCACCGTTGGAGAGAAATGTGACACGAAATCCAGATGGTCCTTGGTACGTGGCTGACCCATTGGCATTCGCCGTAATAGTAATATCTCCACCGATACTTAAAGTGCCGTTCATGCCCACCTGTCCTGAGCCACTGCCAAGATTGTTATAATAGCGGGTAATATTTAGGTCGGGACCAACGCTGGCTACTTTTAATTCCTCAGATTTCAGAATAAGGTTACCGTTAGCTACATTGACATCAATACCGACGCGGTCAGTTAATGGCCGAGATTGTAGTGTTTGGTAGGGTAAATCGCCGAGAACTAACGGCCCTATTGCCTGTACTCCAGTCTGGCTCGTAGTTAAGACTACTGCCGCTACAACAGTCAGTCCAAGGGTCATGAGAGATCCGATCGCGCGGTATGGATGCTTTACTATTGTTCTCGCCACACTGCCGTGCAATCGATAAACTTTATGTTTAGCAAATATCGCTCGATGCATTTTCCCACCTAACTGTACTGTTTAAATTGCTTACCTAATTTCAATATATTCCTGGTTACGCTTTAACGCAAACAGGCAATAAGTGACAGATATCACATTTGATTTTTTACGGTAATGAGTTAAAAAGTATTATCTAATAATGAACCAACATCTGCGCTTCCCGTATATCGGATGAACTAGTAGTTATTAGCGGATCATCGAGTGTAAATCGCGTTATTATTACTGAATATCCATTATAATAATAGGATCTAATGGTTCAAGATTTCTTGCTTCTCTGATACTAAACCTAGACACCACCAATCAACCACTCATCAATGCTCAATCATTGACTTTTCATAGCGCTTGTGGTAACATGCGCTTAGTTAACACATAACACACTAAAAATTTAAAACCACAAATATGCACATCATTGCCCACCGCGGCGCAAGCGGTTATCAGCCCGAAAACACTTTGGCCGCTTTCCAGAAAGCAATCTCACTTGGTGCCGACATCGTAGAACTTGATGTGTTTGTTCTGCGCACAGGCGAAGTCGTTGTCATGCACGATGATACCGTCGATCGCACCACAAACGGTAGGGGTAAAATCAGGGATTATAGCCTGGAAGCCGTGCGCAAACTCGACGCTGGGGCTGGCGAAAAAGTACCGCTACTAAGTGAAGTATTTGATCTTGTCCATAAAAGAGTCCGTATAAATATTGAGATGAAAGGCAGGGGCATAGCCCGGCCTGTCGCTGAGCTGATAGCCGTATACGTCGATGAAAAAGGCTGGAGCGACAGTCAGTTCATAGTATCGTCGTCTAATTATACTGAGCTGAGGCGCTTTGCACAGTTGCGCCCGACAGTGCGGATCGGGACGTTGTTCAGAGGCAGCCCTCCTTACAGACGCGTTTTGACGAACCGCGACTATGGTTTTTCTGCAAACCTAGCTTTGGCAAATGCAACGGCCCAAAGCATCCGAGAGGCTCACAATCGTGGTCTCAAAGTGTACGTATATACCGTGAACAGCAAGCGAGATGCTCAGCGCTTGCGGTCGCTCAAAGTTGACGGCGTGTTTACCGATTATCCCGATCGAATATTAGCCGCAGTCGCCTGATTATCGAGGTACTGTCGCCTGCTCGCTACTTTTGCTATCAATGAGATTGACAACCGCTTCTGCCATCCGGCGGGATAACGTCACTTTGCCGCCCACGATACTGACAAAATTATCGATGCCCTGTTCCGCATGGTCTAGTACATCATAAGAACGGCTAATAGACCGGGAGCTACGATTATTTCTGGTATCGTGTTTGTCCATAAGCGGCCGGACACCGGCATAGGCAAACCGGATCATTGCGTTTTTTAGGGCTGGGATCATCGTCACGCCTTCTCGCACCAATAGACTGATTTCTTCGGGCGTCGGTTCGCAGTTGTCTGGGTTGGCAATCACGCGTGATGTGGTACCCATGATACTTTGGCCCGCATGCGGAGCAAGCAGGTCGCCGTCACTTTCCGGACGGCAACGGTTGAGAACCGCCTTGTTGTATTCGCGCTCAAACATGACCATCGTGCCCTTGTCGTATATCATCGGTATCTCGAGACCGACCATCTCGGCTATCCGGTCTGCCCATACGCCGGCTGCGTTCACGACGTAGTCGCAGGCGACAAGCTCCTGAGTATCCGCCCCAATATCGCGCAGTATTACGGAGGAGATGCTGTTATGAGACTTTTTGAAGCCAGTCACAACATGGTTGGTCAGGAACGTAGCTGGCATATCCGCCTCTACTGCAGCTATGCGGTTCAGGCGCAACAACTCTACGCCGTCGATAAAGCCATCGGGGACAGTAAAAGCAGCTTTGAGAGATTTCGACAGATGCGGCTCGGCATGCAATGCTTGCTCAAGAGTCAGGCTTTTGACCTCTATACCGCTCTGTGCACAGGCGTGCATGATGGCATGGCTATGAGCAACTTCCTCATCGGTAAGCGCCACGAACATACCTCCTGTATCGGTGATAGCCGATGGTATCAGCCGCCGGAGCAACTGATTTTCCTGGAAACATTCCGCTGCCACTGCCGGGTCGCTGACCGCGTAGCGGGCTCCACTATGCAGGATCCCATGAAAATTGCCGCTCGTACCGCTTCCCAGCTCGCCGCCGTCTACCAGTACAACATCATAACCACGCGCGGCAGCATCCCTGGCAATACCGGTCCCCGTGGCACCACCGCCGATAATGACTATTCGCGGTGTTATTTTGCCCTTTTTATCTGATGTGGCCATGTCTATCAGTTTACCATTGCTCTGCAGCTTTCAGTTGGTTTAGACTCGACTAATACGCTTTATGGATTAACTTGTGAGCACACATAGCCCTTACCCTTCTAGAGTCATGCGCAAATTTTGTTCTCTATTATTTTGCAAATGTATACATATATTCGCAAAATTTAGAAAACAGGACCAAAAATATACAGCGCAAGGCAGTTGCGTATAATGCAGCTGCAAAGTCTTTACTTATAATTACAAAAGGAAGATAATGACAGCACCAATCGTTGTAATAAAACACTCAATATGAACACTATTTTGCAAATGCTCGGTCTTCGAACGCTATGTTGTAACACTAAAATGTTCGCGTGGCACCACGACAAGTTCTACTGTATTGGTTGCAAGCAGCCGATTCCACTGCGTCATCACCCATTAGCATAGCATCCACATGGGCGGTGCTATGACTTGCGCGTGCCAGTATCGTTACTATGAGCTTCCGTGTTTTGTGCCTTGAAGATAACTTTGCTGTACCAGAGGTAATTCCAGACCAGGCTGATACCGGTTGCCAGTAATTTCGGCAATAGCGTGCTGACGATTTCACTGTATGAGCCAAGCAAAGCACTTTGACCAGACAGAATGGGCTGTAATAGATGGTTGAAGCCGTATATTGCTAGAGTCTGCAGTACCCAGACACCGAACAACGTCACGACGATGAAGAGTGCGAAATTACGTACCGTCCACTGCCGCGTCTGAAATGTGTACCTGGAATTGAGTATGAAGCTAAAGACCAGCGCCGCACTCGTACCGAGTATGTTTGCAATGACTATCGACCCAGTAGCCTGGAAAACAGCATAGTATATACCGAAATCAACCAGCGTATTCAGTACGCCGATTACAGCAAACTTGGATTTTTGGTTCACAGTGCTTCCTGAGACTCCAGTGATCCAACGGCCGGAACGGTGTAGTAACCGACCTGGTAAACATAGAGCGTCAGGCCTGGCGAGTATGTCTTACGGCTGATCTGCTTAAAATTCGTGAGGTAATACTGATAGATCGTGTCTTCATAACCCTGATCCTGGCTGAGTAGCAGGTAGATGTAGCGGTGGTTTTTATTTAATTCCGCAACCTGACCCGGTAGCTTCGCCCTGTCGAATGCTGGTATTGAGCCGGCCTGCGAACGATTCCAGTTCGGAAGTGTCGCGATCTGTGCATCACCGCGGTAATAATACTCGAATGGATAAATGGTAAATGGTGCAGACAGGACGACCACATCCTGTGGCTGGATTGAACTATTAATATCCATGGCAGCTTGGCGATAATCTTCCTTGACCGGAGTACCGGAGCTGGTCGCCTGGACCGCCGAACCGGCGATTGTTGTTACGAATAGCAGCGCAACAACAAAGGCGGCGTACTTTTGGCGGTAGCGACTAAACAGATAAACGATCATGATGAGCACCGGCGGGACGATAGTCGCCATGTACCGGCTGAGGAACAGCGGTGTGATGACCAAACTAATGGTATACGCCAGTAGTACCGGAAGGATGCTGACTGTCGCTATAAATTTCAGTTCTGATGACAGACCACGACTGCGGCGCACCGCTACCAGGGCAATCAGCATGACAACTGGCCAGGCCGATAGGATGAGCGTGTTGACTGTATTGCTTTGAAACCCGAAAATAATCTGTGAAAATACGTTGAAAAAATCAACAGTCGAAGGTCGCGGCAGTTGCGGCCTGGTGCCGCTGGCTGAACCGAGCGAATAGACGTACATGAGCCACGGCAGCAAAGACAGTACGACGGCGACGGCGACGGCAATAAACTTTTTGAATGAACCGGGCTTAAATTGTTTACGATTGTAGAGGTAATAGAGGGCTTCGGCAGCCAGATTGAACATAAAAAAGTAGTGCGAATATGCGCCGATGATTGCCGTTAGTCCATACCAGAACCAGCCCTTGCCGGTTTTAAGAATCCGTAGATAGAACAATTGGTTGAGGGCTGTCACGAAAAGCAGCAGTGTATACATGCGGGCTTCACTGCCATACCAGCTGAGGAACGGTGAAAAACTGAAAAGCAACACGACGATTAGCGACCAATTCCGAGAGAGCACGTGTCGGCTGAGCAAATATATGACTGGCACGGTTGCCATGAAAAAGCCGAGTGACAGCAAACGTGCGGTTGTGACATCGCCACCGAATATCGTGATGACAAAATGCAGTATCAGGTGATACAGCGGCACGTGAACGTCACGGGCAACGACGTTCAGTACCCCGCCTAGCGAATGGCTACTCTGCCACAAGCTCTGTGACTCATCGAGCCGCAGGCTGAGATGCATGAAAAAGTAATAAGCAATGGCGGCAATCCCGGCCATGCAGCCAACGATGACAGCTGGCGTGAGCATAGTATCAAGCGCCCGGCGCCAGCGGCTAGTACTCGCGCTCGCATCGGTAGCTGTCGTTATGGCGGCCCGGTTCGGAGCATCAGTCTGTGTGCGCAACGGAGACTTCAGAATATTGGACTGCGTTTTTGATCGTTTTGTAGCTACATTTGTTTTTGACATTACGATTTTATCTTTCCAGCAGAAAGTGGCTTGTTAGTTTTCGTGAGTGATAGTCCGAAGAAATTCCGAACAAAATTCTGTGGTAAAGAAGCTGCAATAAACGGCAGAAACACAATGATTGTCACGACTGCCCACGATAAGTTGGCAATCAGCGAAGCGTCAAAACCTTCGCGTCGAATACCGACGATTATACCGACTATGGTCAGTGCAATGTAGATAAAGTGCGGAATAACCAGGTAGCTGAAATTACCTTGCTGCTGGCTTTTGGGAGTTACCGCAAAGGCTGTTTTCTGATTCAGCAGGACACCGACGATGGCCCGCAGCTGCAGATAGAACGAACTCAGTGAAAAGGCGATCGCCGCATAGGTGTACGTGAAGTTACTGCTCTTTTGCAAAGTGTACAGATTCAGGAATATGTATGGCAGGAATATCATCGCCACCGCCATCGTCTCAGTATTGATAGCCGTGATCCCGGTATACAAGAAAATGAGCGGAATCATCATATCAATGAGGACAATGACACCCGACAGATAGTAGCTCGCGGAGACAAGGTACTGGATACGCTGTGGGAACGTTAGTCCACGCATAAACAGCGGATTGTACTTGAAGATCACTTCGAGGCTACCGCGCGTCCAGCGGAACTGCTGCTTGTAGTAGCTTAGGAAATCTTCTGGTGCTAGGCCCTCGGCTAGGACCTTTGGTACGTATCGGCTGTGCCAGCCCTTAGCATGGATGAATAATGAAGTCAGGAAATCTTCGGCAATGTTGAATTCGCACATACCGCCCGCTTCCAGGATGGCCTCACGGCTGACGACCATATTAGTGCCACACATGAATGCTGAACCAGTGCGGTTTTTGCCTTTCATAATTGGACCGAAGAACAGCGTTTGCTGGTCCCAAGCGGTTTGGGTGACAAAGTTTACTTTCTGGTTGTGGTAGTACTGCGGCGTCTGGACGAAGCCCATGCGCTTGTCCTTGAAGTACCCCATGGTTTCCCGCAAGAATGATAGGTATGGTACATGGTCAGCATCGAAAACGACGAAGTACGGGCTCTTGGTTTCGCGCAGGCCATTGTTGATGTTACCGGCCTTGGCGCCGCCAGGAGTCCGGCGTGTAATGCTAGTGATGCCGAGCTCGTCAGCTAAGGCGTCGATTTCCTTCCAATTATCCTTCTTTGCGACGTAGCCATCATTCAGCAGAAATACTTTGAAGTTCGGATAGTCCATAGCTATGGCAGCGCGCGCCGTTTCCCGGACGATTTCAACCGGCTCGCCGCACACGGTGATGAAGACATCGACTGGTTTCGCAAAGCGCGGGTCGAAGGCTGGCTCCGGCGCTGAGCCCCAAACGGTGTAACAGTAGCCGATAACCTGGAATAGGTGGAATATTTCGCCAATGATCAGACCGGCAAACAGGACGTTGTTACCGTGCGAAAATCCAAAGGTAATCGCCAAAAAGTAGATAGTCGCCATAATGGCGTTCAACACGATAAGTTTTTTATCAGCAGTACCGTTCAGAAAGGCAGTTTGATCCTTTTGTATAGTTGCAGTCATGTTCGTTTCCTTAATAGTTTTCAAGGGCTAAATTCGGTAAATTATCAGTCATCAGGGCTATGCCAAACCACGCCCAGTTACTATCGTAGTAACTCAGGTTAGTTCGAGCTTTCTGGGTGTCGGGATTGTAGAGGGTCTGTAGTTTTTGCTGATATATTTCTTTTGCAGCCTCTGGCTGAACCAGCTTGAAGTAGCCAATTGACCCACCGTACATAGCGGGTGTTTCATAATTCCCGACAACTGTGCCGTCGTGGGCGTAGATAGCTTGGAGCTTGTTGTCTGACTGCCACTCGCTGTCCAGAAACCCAAAGTGCTGCAGGACGATCTTTGCTCGTTCATCCTTGTTCCAGGCGTAGTCGAGTGCCATACGGAATGGAATACGTAGCGCGTCGAAGCCGTAATTGGTATCGAGGCCGGCCTGCGTGGCAGGCACGAATGCGCCAGTTTCGATATTCATCTTAATCCAGTTCGGTGGCAGTTTACTGCTGGTGGTGCTACCGAGTGTATCCTCGCTGAGTTGATTGAGCAGGTCATACGAATGATCGGCCAGCCCGGTCCAGTCATGGCTAGGGTCAACTTTTGCAAATAATTTATAGCTGGACGGTGCAAAATATGACGGATTGACGACGACTTCAGTTTCAGCGTTTTTCTCAAGGTCGTCGGCCGTCATGACAGGCTTGCCAGCTACCATTACGACCTCTTCATTCCAAATACTAGTGATGATTTGCTTGGCCTGGTAAAGATATTTTGCATCGTTCCAGCGACTGTAGGCCATCATGAGGCTCAGCGCAATGTCAGCGTCGGCATCAGATGCCGTGTTTTGACCACCAATATCAGTCAGAATACCGTATGATCCGTCCAACTTTTGACCATATTTCCAGGAAAACAGATTGTCCTGCGGCCGTTGCATATTGTTTTTAGTAAATTCCCAACTTTCATCAAACGTGGTCCGATCATCCTGCCAAACGGCCCGTAGCATCGTATAGCTCTGGCCCTCAGAAGTCGTAATATTGTTTTGTGACTTATCAATCGTCCTGTTTGAATTTGGCTCAATATTATTGACTTTATAATCAGCCCAGAGTTCGTTCAGCATAGCTTTCTCGGAGTAAACGATCGGTGCATCAGATCGTGTGGCATTATTATACTTCGTATACACAAGCGACGCTGACACAGTAAGGAGTAAGCCTACAATTGGAATAAGTAGTAATTTCTTGGAAGTGTTCATAATTTATAGCTTATTTCTTGGCAACAATCGGTTGAACTGAAAATGTTCGATTCTTGAAGTACAAAACGTATATGGTTAGAATACTGGCTAAACCAGTAAATATCAAACTAAACACCAATATTTGCGGTAGACCCATTGATTTGATGGCAGTATATACACCAGACTGGCGAATGGCGGTTGCAGGACCATAGGCAGGCACGTCGGTTGGACGAACATTGCTTGCGGATTGCATAAGTACCGGCGATTCATTTGACGTACCAGATACATTCAAGGCGCTTTGCGTCTGGATCATGTAGTTTTGGCGTGCAGGTTGCTGTGAAACAGCTACCTGTGCAGTCGAAGTGGGCCGTGAATTCTGCGACTGAACCGGCTGAACTGCGTTAGTAGCAGCCGCGACCGGTTGAGTAATTATCTGGGCTACAGGAGCGGACTGAACCGGACTTACTGGCACAAGCGGGTTGTTGCTACTTACGTGTTCTACGGGTAGCACATCGATCATCGGTGCAGCACCAACAGACTGTGGCAATATACTGGCAGTACCGGTATTTGTTGGTTCCGGCACCGTGACAGCTGGTAGCGCTGGAGCGACCGTAGCCGGTACTGGTACGTCGACAGCTGCAATTGGTGCCTGCTCTACTGTCTCGGCTACGACATTTTGGACAGTAGCGATCGGGCTGATTTGATTTAAATCTGCAAAGGCAGTTTGCGGATTAAGTCCACTGATGGCGACAGACAAGCCGACGACGACTGCAGCCAGCGATTGTCGCACGAAATGCATGTTGGAGCGTCTTCCAGACCGCAGTGAGCGGATCGAAGTGTTGGCCCGCAGTACAACTGAGGCTTTTGCCAGTTCAAAAGCAACATTTAATACTTTGACCTTCGTCAGCCCGTTTTGGCGTTCTGAAAACGGAATTGGATAAGACAAGATTCGGCGGTGGTTTTCGAGTGACTTAACCAAAAACTCCAAATCGAAGCTCCATGGTGACGGCGTCAGTTCGAAATTCTTCAAAATGTCTTTGCGGAATAGCTTTAAGCCTGACTGCGTGTCAAAGCGAATACCGAACAGCATCTGAGCAAAAATGAAATTGAAGACTTTTGAGCTTAACTTACGCAGCACGCTCGTGTCATTAGTATGGCGTTCACTGACAACGACATCAGCGTTTGTGGACTGCAGCAGCTCATACATAGGAGCAATCGCTTCGGGTGGGTACTGCAAGTCAGCGTCAATCATGAGAAGTAATGGCGCCGAAGCCTCATCAAAACCTTCCAGCAGCGAGTAGGCCTTGCCTGGCTTGCCAGCTTTTGTCAGCGTGCGCAGCCATGGCTTAGCATCGGAAGTGTAGGCGCGACTCAGCGTATCGTCTGTCGAGTGATCATCGATAATAAGCAGTTCGTAAGCAAGTCCCGCCTCCGTTAAATTACGGTGTATGCGGTTACAGAGCTCGACGATATTGTCTGCTTCATTCAATGTCGGAACTATTACTGATATAGTCGGGCTGTGTTGCATGTCCGGTAACTCCATTGTTATGCATGTCAGCAACATATGTGCTGCATACTTAATACGTCTCATTCCAATATTACTATAATATCACAATGTCGTAATAATATCAAGTAGTTGTTTTTATTTCAATAAGATATTTTACTTTACCTTGTAAACTATCAGTTATGTTTATGTATATATGTTCATAACATGTACATTCAGCCATTCAACTAAATTAATGCAGCTGGTAAACCGCGGATCGTCGAATTCTGTACAAACCGTAGCGTCATCTTTTAGGCCAATGTATGTACGGTATGCCGATGCTGTTGTCGACATGACATATATTGACTGAGCGAAAGTATAGTATGCAATAATTAAAAATTGCTGAAGTAATCATAAAAGGCTTTTAGACAATAAGTCTGTTCTATACCTTTCATGATGCATATGCTATGATAACTGAGTAAACATTTAACACAAACAACAATGAAAAAATCAAAAACCAGCGGCATGAAATATGAGTTCATGCCAAAACCCAACTACAAAAAACCCAAGAAATAAGAGTTGCTTGCACATTTGCAGTAATGTTTGCTGTCTATCTACAGCTATGAGCACGCATGATTAGGGATCGCTATGTGGCAAAGCTCTTGTCGCAACATATATTTATACGTCCAAAGCTCGTACGAAGCGGCGCCGTGATGTATCAATTGGCGTCGCGACGTACAAACAGCAGCCAGGCTATCAGCCAGCCGGCGGCAATGTAGGCAAGCAGCACGACGAGCGCATTGGGGTAACTTTGAGGATTTTGCTGGAGTACGCTACCGAGCGTACTAAATGGCAAATATTTGGCATCGTCCTTCAGTAATAAACTCAGCAGCATTTCACCCAAGCCCGGCACCAAAAACAGACCGGCGATAGCACCAACTTGGCTGCGGACAATTGTTGCGATGATAAGTGCCAGCATGGAGTAACCCCATACAAACAAGACGGACCGAAGCAGCAGCTCTGCAAATGGAAAATCTTGCGGTGTGAGTGACAGGCCTCGCATGTGCAGCCCCAACTGCGTCAGGTACGGCGCGGCACTGCAAGCCAGCGCCGTGACGACAATAGCAAAAACAGATACAACCAGAATTTTTGCAAACAGCACGTAGCTGCGACTGGCGGCCGATGTCAAAGAGTATAAAATCGTGCTATAGCGGTACTCATGAGTCATGAGCAATACGCCGGCAAGCGCAACAAACAAACTTATACCCTGGGCTACCGTGACGACTTCGGATGCCAACTTTTCCGGAGAAGCGACGCCCGACGCCTGACGAAATCCTTCGATATAAAACGCATAAAATATAGTTATTGCGGCGCAAATCAGCAAAAAAATGTACGTTGAACGAACGGTAAGCAGCTTACGAAATTCAGCTCGGATTGCAGGAATCATATTGTGGTTTTCTCCTTGCCGGCGGACGGGGTATCCTGATGTGTTTTATATTCTTGGGCATTGGCCGTCAACTCTAGAAAAGCATCTTCGAGCGACGCGGCATGGTTGGCGAGCTCAAGAACTGTGATACCGGCACCGAAGGCTAGTTGACCAATATCGTCAGTCTTGGCTCCTTCTATTTTTAGGCCGCCGTTTTCTGAGACGTAAACAATGTCTTGGCTGCGGAGTGCTGCTTCAAGCCGTGCGCTGTCGCTCGCCCGCACGAAGACTGCACTATGGCTACTGCCACTGATGAGTTTACTGATGGAAGTACTGGCAATCAGTTTGCCCTTACCGATGACGATGATGTTGTCAGCCATCTGCGACATTTCACTCAGCAAATGGCTCGACACAAAGACTGCGTTGCCCTCGTCAGCATACTGCTGCAGGAATTTACGGAGCCAAGCAATACCTTCCGGATCAAGACCGTTAGCCGGTTCGTCAAGCATTAGGTATTTGGGCTTACCGAGAATTGCGGCTGCGATACCGAGCCGCTGCGCCATGCCAAGCGAAAACTTTCCAGGTCCCTTTTTGGCAACTTCGCCGAGTCCTACAACGTCGAGGACTTCATTGACGCGGGAACTTGGTATACCGCCGGCGTCTGCCAGCACCTTGAGATGATTGCGGGCCGAACGTGTCGGATGGAAGGCCTTGGCCTCAAGTAACACACCGACAACCTTGGATGGTTGTGCATAAGCCTCCAACGGTTTGCCGTCATAGGTGGTCGTACCCTTGCCGCTATCGAGACCGAGCATCAGGCGCATTGTTGTCGATTTACCGGCGCCGTTAGGCCCGAGGAAGCCAGTAACTTTGCCGGTTTCCACTTTGAACGACATATCATCAACAGCAATTTTGCCGCGGTACGATTTGGACAGATTATCGGCAGTTATCATAAGCTCTACTATAGATTACTGGGCTTGTAATTACCACCTGCCTCTGTCCTATGCACAGAACCGTATCTAGGCAGTTAACGGTTCTTGCTGAGCGCCTGGAGCGATGTCAGCAATTGCGCAGTTGACTCGGATGCCATCAACTGCTCGCGTAGCTCATGCGCGCCATCAAAGCCATTAATGTATATTTTGCAAAATTTATTGAGCGTATAGACGGGGCGTTCGCCGTCTCTCCAGGTGGCCGCGAATAGCTCGACATGGCGCTGGTATAGTGCAATCTTCATGTCACGGCTCCACGACTGCCACGGACTCGTCTCGGCAAACACAAACGGATCATGGAATACGCCGCGGCCGATCATGATACCGTCGAGGCCGTATCGCTCCGCGAGTTCCATGCCGTGAGCGTGGTCCCGAACGTCGCCGTTGCCAACAATCAATGTATCAGGTGCAATACGATTTCGCAGCTGCCTTGCTTGGCCGATCAGCTCCCAGTCGGCAGGAACCTTGCTCATTTGAGCACGTGTTCGGCCATGGACCGTCAGCATTGCCAGCTGTTTTGATAGTAAAAACTCGATCCATGTCATGTCAACTGCATTGAACCCGACCCGTGTTTTGACGCTCAGAGGCAGCTTGCCGTCCAGTCCGCGCTGTGTTGCCTCGATAATGGCTGACGCCAGCTCGCGGTTGTTGATAAGGGCGCTACAGGTGCCGTTACTGACCTCACTCTTGGCGGGGCATCCCATATTGAGGTCGATGCCGGCATAGTTAACTCCCTCAGGCAGTCCGAATTCGCGTGCCAGCGTACCATCCGCCACTTGTCTGGCTACTGCTTCAAAATTGTCTGGCTTCAGCCCCCATAATTGAAGTATAAGCGGCCTGTCGATAGTCGTAAACCGGGCTTTTTTCAGCAGTTTTGAGCGGCCGACGCTCATGAGGCCATCAACGTTTACAAATTCGGTAAAGTACATATCTGGTGGCGCACAGCTCGCAATGATGCTTCGAAACACGGTGTCAGTGACATCGTCCATCGGCGCCAGTACCAAAAATGGTGTGGGCAAATCTAAATAGTTGGCGGATTGCTGCATTACATCAATTCTAATCTGTTTGTTACGTATTCTACATGGGTTATTTTGTTTTACTGGTGATGCCGCTCACGGTGAGCTCGTTGCAGTGCCAGTAAGTGACGATACTCATCAGGATCGCCAGCTGCATCCAAACGCGCCTTGCCGGCGACGACATCCCGTACGGCTGCGGCACCTCTGGCTAACATCACTTGTTGTTCGGGCGTAAGTTCTATGCGCGGCGCATTCCAGCTCAGGTCAGCCGCACTGTCAGGAATCTCTGGGAATGCTCGTCCGCCACGGCGGGAGAGGTGTGGTACACGAGGTGGCCGATCGATCATAGGAGTTGGTGTTCGATATTGGGGGAAATCGCCTTCAATCAAAGCATCTGCGAGGTACTGCGGAAAACCGCCACCGTCTATCAAAGCATCTCGTCGATGCTCGGCAGGGTCTCTGAGTGGGCAATCAGGTGGTTCTATAGGATTTTCATGACGCAGTGTCATGATCTATTTATACCACAGAATAGCAAATTATGCAATGGTACTTATGTTTGACTCCAGTGCTATTCCCAGCGGAATACTCGGAAGGCGACGGCGTAGATTACAATTGTCCATAGAGCCATCAAACCGAGCTGTGCGCCGATGTCAGTCAAGTGAGCACCCTGAGTCGTCAGTAACCGAATACCATCAATCACGGGTGTTAACGGCAAAAAAGTCGAGACATTCTGCAACCATTCCGGCATGGCGAAGCGCGGGAAAAACGTACCTGACAGGAACAGCATTGGGAACACGACAATGTTACTCAGCGGTGCCGCCTGACGCTCGTTCTTGGCCCAGCCGCCAATAGCCAGCCCGATGCCGAGAATAGTAATAATACTGAATACAAGAAACAGAACAATTTCCAGGTAATTGCCGATGACATTGAGATCAAAGATCAACACGGCGACAACGAACATAACTGCCAGGCTGACCAGTCCGATAATTGCTTGAGCAATCATCGTGCTTAGGAAGTACTGCCAGACTTTAAGCGGCGTTGTGTGCAGGCGACGCAGAATTCCCTGCTTCTTGAGTTCCGGAAAGACGTTGATAGGCCCGAAGATACCCATACCAACAATGGCAAAGCCGAGTAGTCCGGCAAAGGTATAGTCAAATGGCGTCAGACTCTTTTGGTTGGTTTGCTTGGTTTCGACGCTGAGCGGCGGATTTACGCCGGTAAATTGCTGGTTGAGTTTGGCAAATTGTCCTTGCAGCGCCGTACTCAGTCCCTGCCCAGCTTGAGCATTGTTTTGAGTATAAGACACGACGGCTTTACCAGTAGGGCATTCGGAACGGCGGCCTTCGGCGGCACCAGCAGACGCACCGCACAATGTTGTCTGACCGAAATCTTTTGGCAAGGTAATAGTTGCGTCCAGTTGGCCCTTGCCCATCCGGTCGGTTGCTTCGACCTGCGATGTGACAGCTTCGTCTATTTTGATAACCTGGCTTTTAGCTAGGTCTTTGACGAACTGCTTAGAAAACTCACTCTGCGATTGATTGATGACCGCTACCTGGAAATTCGGTGAACTGTTGCCGCCGGAGATACCGCCAAATACAAATAGAAAAATAAGTGGAAATAATATGCCGAAAAAGATGGCTAACCGGTCACGAAAGAAGCGCCTGGTGTTGAGCCGGGTAAATACCAGGACGGTGAAAAGCGAAGTCCGAAGTTTGTCCATAATGCTACGATTAGTCCCTGAGCGCTTTGCCCGTTAAATCAATAAATACGTCTTCCAGATCAGCTTGTTCGACGTGTTGAGACTTTTTGAAACCGCGCTTCAACAGTTGCTGAATCAAATTTTTTGGCGTATCGATGGCAATGATCTTACCCTTATCCATGATAGCGACTCGGTCGCAGAGCAATTCCGCTTCGTCCATATAATGCGTCGTCATAACAACCGTTACACCTTTGTCACGGATTTCCTGAGTTAAGTCCCACAGGTTACGACGAGCCTGCGGATCAAGCCCGGTGGTTGGTTCGTCCATAAAAAAGACTTTGGGGCTGTGCACGAGTGCTGCCGCGATACTGAGGCGCTGGCGCTGGCCGCCAGAGAGGTTTTCGGCGTAACTATCTGATTTCTCGCCAAGCTGTACGTCATCGAGAAATTCGCGGGCGTTGACCTTCTGGCCGTAAGCTGCGCCAAAGAGTTCGATAATCTCCGTTAGTTTTGTCTTGTCCTGAAAGGCTGGCGCCTGGGGCTGGACGCCGACGATCCGTTTGACGCTGTCGGGCTGCGATGCGACATCGAGACCATCAATGGTGATACTGCCGCCGTCAATCGGCCGCATTGTCTCGATCATTTCCAGCGTCGTCGTCTTGCCAGCACCGTTTGGCCCGAGAATACCGAATATTTCGCCGCGTTTGACCTGAAAGCTTATGCCATCAACAACTGAAGTGCCATCGTAGATTTTCCGCAGATCTTTAACATTGAGTATTATGTCTGTCATCTGCGTCAATTATACCAGAAATTTATACCATTTAAGGATTGGCGCGCGGTCGGAGAGGTGGTGTTTACGCAATAAAACCGGCCGCAATGGGCCGGTTTTATTCTAAATGCAAAGTTTGCTATTTCTTGTTGCTGACAGTCAAGAATCCATTGCGTGGGTTTTCTTTGACGACTTTTCCATCAGGCAGGTCGACAGCTTCTGGGCGCTCGTCCTTGCTGAAGTAGTAGATCGGCTGTTCTTTGCCGCCGCGAAGTGTGACCTTCTTGGAATTTAAATAATATGTGACACCCTTCGAATTTGTGTGCTTGTATGCCATGTGAGTTACCCTCTCTTATGGTTGTCTCGTTAGTTGATAGGTCGGCCAAGGCGTAACACCTCAGTACCCCTAAAATACTCTTGAGAGATTTTACTTGTCAACCATTTCTTACAGATTAGCTCCACTTTGAGGCTAATCTTGCTTGGTGCTAGCGAATGTATTACACTAGGGATACTGTAACCATAATAAGTTTCGATATAAAGTAGGGGTAGGTACACACACGATGGATTTTAGAGGCCGAATGAATCAAAATACGCCTGTTACACCGGCACAGCCAGCGAACAGGGGCAACAACGTATCTAGTGCGACGAGTACTGGTAGTAGCTTTAGTAATTTACACAAACAACCAGGCAACAAGCTATTTAAGATCGGTTCCGTGGCTTTATTATTTTTTGCAACCGCTTTGGTTGTCGCATCGATAATCATGCTAGGATTCGGCGGCAATAATTCACAGCAGCAAGCTGTACTGAAGGACAAATACCAAGCAGTCTTCTTGAACAATGGCCAGGTATACTTCGGAAAAGTGAACTCCATTAATCCAAAAACTGTCGACCTGCGTGGTATCTACTACCTTCAGACGAACGGTAGCACTGACACGACCACACAGGCATCAACCGCGTCAACCAATGTTTCGCTCGTTAAGCTCGGTTGTGAACTGCACGCTCCATACGATCAAATGCTGATCAATAACGATCAAGTTATTTTCTGGGAGAATCTGCAGGACAGCAGCCAAGTCGTACAGGCTATCACGAAATACCAAAAAGACAACACTGGCAAGCAGGCATGTAGCACAGCCAGCCAAAACTCAACACAGCAGGCTCCATCAACGACCGCTCCTGCGACCACTGCTCCAACGACAACAGCACCAGCTCCTGCGACAACACCTACTATCAAAAAACCATAATAAACAAACTGTTACAAATAGCTCCTCGTACGAGGAGCTATTTTATTTGAGCGTACCGAGACCCAGATAGCCTAACGCGTACTGTGCGGAGCTCGGTGAGCAGCATGGGTTAGTAGCATTACTCGTGGGCGCTTGATGTCAGCAGAGCTGATATATCTCAGTATTGAATTGTAATATGTCGCCAGCCGTAGCTGTATGTTTAGCGGCGAATGAACAGTCGGCGCGCAACCCAGAGAGCGACGGACGTGACCAGCAATGTGATTGTCGCAAGCAGGCTCCATCCAGCAACATCAGGCGACCACGAAGGCGAGACAAAATCATATTTATATAAGCTGTCTGGTATGGTCTTCGGCGCATTCGCACCATGCGTCGAAACATATTCCTGAATACACGGCACACGGTTGCGGCCGGAAAAATCCGTGCTATTGAGGCCTTCACAATGCTTTTGAGCGTCGTTGTATATCTGTTCATTGCTCAGCTGACTGTTATTCGCGGCCTGAAGACGTTCATAGGTGTATTTCAGTTGAATTGGCGGATAGACGGCGTTACGGCCAGGCGTCAGGTCTGTATTCATGTGCGAGGTGACGTATTGTTGTAACTCTGTCAGGGCACCGCGAACATCGCCATTATCTTTGTCGGCCTGGTAGACATCGGAACGAAGCGTGACCATCGTCAAATTATTAGTTCTAAGACCATTGATGCACACAATACTGCTTATGGCGGCGGCCGTAAGGAAGTAAACGGGTTTTGCGGCCTTTAATGTGCCGATGTAGGCAGTTGCTTTATGTTTTGTCATCTTGGTTATGATTATACCTGAATGGCCCGCATTAACCCGAATCTCAAGAACTTCCACCTTGAGTGGCAACCTGCGGGGCGGCCCTTAGAATTATTTTATCCCTAAAGATAAAAAATTTTAGGGGCGGACAGGTTGACGAGGCTCATGGAGAAATTCTCGAGATTAGGATTTATTACTGCTAGCTCTTACCCGGCACTTGCGACTTACCGTATGATGATTAATACTTAAGTCTATGCATATTTTCTTTTCAGGCATTGGCGGCACAGGACTAGGCCCACTGGCACTGATTGCCCATCAGGCGGGCTATACAGTATCCGGCTCGGACAAACAAGATTCGCAGTATATTCATTATCTGCGTGATCATGGCATCGAAAATATTGAAATTGGACAAACTGTCGAACAAATCGAGGCGATCCACGCCAAACGTCCGATTGACTGGTTTGTGTATTCGTCGGCAGTTGCAATCGAGAATCCGGACGCTCCGGAGCTGCGCTTTTGCCATGCCGAGCATATACGGACTAGCAAGCGTGATGTATTGCTCAATGTTATTCTGGCTGACAAAAATCTCAAACTCATAGCCATTGCCGGTACGCACGGCAAAACCACCACGACGGCAATGGCGATCTGGCTGCTATCACAGTTAGGCATCCCAGCTAGCTATTCAGTGGGCGCTAAAATATCATTTGGCGAAATGGGACATTATGACCCTGCCAGCCAGTATTTTGTCTATGAGGCTGATGAGTTTGATCGAAATTTTCTAGCTTTTCAGCCATATATGTCCGTTATCACGGGCGTTGACTATGACCACCATGACATATATCCGACTATTGAAAACTACCAAGCTGCCTTTCGACAGTTCGTGGATCAGAGTTCAGAAGTTGTCATGTGGAAGGAAGATTTTGACAAGCTTCGTCTGAGCGCTAGTCCACAGCGCTTTATTGTCGGCAAAGAAGATGCAGCTATCGACGAACAGCTGCATCTGCCTGGTGAAGTCAACCGTCAGGATGCCTGGCAAGTCGCTGCCGCCGTCCAGCTGATCACCGGACTTCCCCAAAATGAGCTTATGGCGCATTTAAACGCCTTCCCCGGCGTTTCACGCCGCTTCGAACAAATCATACCGCATTTATATAGCGACTACGCCCACACGCCGCCAAAGATTCGCGGTACGCTCGAGACTGCCCAGGAAGTAGCCGGAGACAATCCGGTAATTGTCGTTTACGAGGGTTTGCACAATACCCGGCAGCATTTTATCAAGGATGAGCTACGGACGCTGTTTGACGATGTCGAGCATGTCTATATCGTGCCGAGTTATTTAGCCCGCGAGGATCAGACGCTGCCGCTGCTATCCCCTAACGACCTCGTCGGGCTGCTCAGCGAGAAGGCTCGGGCCAAAGCGACACCTGCAGCGCTGGACACTGCTCTAGAGCAGATAATCAAATCACAACGAGCCGCCGGGGCTACCGTTGTGTGCATCAGCGCCGGTGGTGGTGGCAGTCTCGATGAATGGCTGCGCCAAAAATTTGCAGTCTGAGCATCCTAGGACCGATATTATCGATTGTCGCCAGCGCCTTTTTGTACGCCGCGCTGCTTGCGGTCGAGCAGTTTTTGCAGATTTTGCTCCATAAGCGTATCGAACGACAGTCCGAGCTTGTCGGCTAAGACGGCAATATACCAGACGACGTCGCCTAGTTCTTTTCCAAGTTCCGCACGATCCTCTTCAGTGATTTCACCGTTTTTGTAAGCAACAATTTTCTTCCATTTCTCGATGACTTCGCCGGCTTCACCGGCCACACCCATAGCCCAAATCGTTGTATCCATCAAGGGGTCCGGATTGGATATCGCCGTTGTGAGCGCCTGTTTTTGATATTCATCAAATGTCATAATTGTATTGTCCCTTTGTGCGCCTAAATTGATTAGTATTATTAATTTATTGTAACAGCGCCGCTGCGCAGCACCTCGACAGCGTCGTCGACGATCCGGATAATTGTCGATGGTTTGTTGGCCGAGACATCGCCGCCGTCGACATAAAAATCAACGGTAGTCCCAAAATAATCCTGGGCCTGCGGCACGTTGACGGCTGGCGGTTGGCCGGGGTGATTAGCGCTGGATGTCAGCAGCGGACCGGTCTGTCGCAAAAGATCCTGTATGCTCGGTATAGCCGGAATACGTACCGCCAGACTCTGTACGCCTTGATGCAAATATTCCAGTTCATGCCAGGATGGAATGACGACACTGACGGCGCCCGGCCAGTACTGCATAACCGGTGTCAGGTAGCGGCGTTTCAGGCCAAGCTCTACTAATTGGTCTACGTCTGCCGCGATAACGGTGCCGGGCTTATGCTCGCGGTGCTTTAGCTCATACAGCCGAGCGACAGCAATCGGATCGTCGGCACGGCAGACAATGCCGTACACCGTATCCGTCGGCAATACGCCGACAGCGCCGCTTATAAGTTGTTGCGCGACAGCGGAGTCTGAAATAGAAAACAGTGTATCTGTCATAGTTTCTAAGCTGTACTATTTCCTTGAGCTAGACGCCTTTCTTCGCTTCGTATTTTAGCACAGTCTCTACCTGTCGGTAATGTGCGAATACTAGTGCGGTTGCCATAAATATCAGGCAATTCTATACAGGTTAGCATGATACGCAATCATTCCTTCTGTCTGCAGATCAGTCAGGACAGATTTGGTCCGCGCATCTGGCATGGCAGCCATGATGTCGGCACTAGACTGCGGCCCGGCTGTCAGCATTCGTATCACCCTGCCGCGCAGTTGCCGGCGCGAGCCTTCAAATCTAGATTGGCGGCTGTAGCTGGCGCTGGCTTGGTTAAGATTTCCGACTGATTGTTTCAGATAGGCACCGTAGTCCATCAGAGCCCAATAAAATTCACGTGGCGACATATACGTATCACCGTCTATATCTGCGACTATTTCGGTGACGATATCTCGTATCGCAGCCTCAGGTACGGCCACTTCATTGGGGAAAAAGTGATGTATGATAACTGTCCGGATGTTGGTCTCGACATACACGGCTGGTTGATTGTAAGCGTAAGCCATGATCGCACCGGCAGTGTTCGGCCCCACACCGGGCAGCTGTAGTAAACCGTCGCGAGTAGCCGGGAAAACGAGTTCATAGTCGCGGATTATCATGTGTGCGGCCGTCCACAGATATTTTGCTCGCCGATTATAGCCGAGACCACTCCACATTTCCAGCACGTCTTGAAGCGTTGCATCGGCCAGGCTCTTGACTGACGGAAACCGATGTATGAACGCCAGATATTTTGGTGTGACGCGCGGCACCTGCGTCTGTTGCAGCATCAGCTCGGATACCAGTATTTTGTAAGGATCGAAACTACTGTCAGCTTCAGGCTGACGCCATGGCATATCATGTCGGCCGTGATCGTCATAATATGCTCGTAGCTCTCGCTGGAACAGACGAATTGTCTCGGTATTCATACTTTTAGTCTACACGAGGATTGTAGGGTCCGTAGCAGTGCTACCGGTAATTCCAGCGGCCAAGCCCGGCCGTACCTGTCACATCAACAATTTTTTTGGCGGCGCCGCCGTCGAGGCTAATCGCATAATCTGCCGTTTCAGACGGGGTTGTGACGCGGTAGACAATGGTACGGTCATTGAGCCAACGCACTGGATAGGTCAGACCACTCTGTGAAGCGAGCGTCACGTCTTTGCCGGTGCTGGCATTGTAAGCGATCAGCACGCCCTTGCCGTCACGAGTTTCCGTCCAAAGAGAGCGTTTACCATCGGGCGCATCGAGATAAAAACGCGTTTCGTTGAAAGCTGGCATACTATCAGCTGATTTTTTGACCGACGGATCACCGATTTTGTAGCCAAAGGTGCCCTGCATAACTGAGAGGTTCAGCATGTCATATGAAGTGCGGGCAATGTTCCAAACATCGGTTTTATCGAGCAGAATTTGCTTGCCGGTATTGTCGGCCAAGATTTTGACAAACTGTGAATTGCCGCCTTGATAATTGTTCGAAGCTGCGTAGTACAAATTGCCTTTTGCGGACAGGACATCGTTAAAATAATTGGCGCTAGCCAGCTGGATTCGGGCAGCTGCCTGATAGTCGTATGAGACGAGTTGGTATCGTTCAGGATTGCCAGCACTGGTGCCAGCTTTGATTTTAACGTACACCAAACGGTCACCGATCCAATCGACGATTTGGATACGTTCCGAACGATCAAGATTAAGCACCCGCCCGGAAGACACGTCAACTATCGTAAGTGACTGTAGCGGATAACCGTCCTGGTTTTTGGTCGTATCACGTCTCGAGACCAACGCGACCTGGTCGCCGCTGCCGTGCTGCACGACTGCGATGTCGTTGTCCTCATGGCCACTGGCCGCCAGTAGGACTTCTTTGTTCTTGCCATCGATATCTATTTTGTACAAGTCGTATTTACCACTTTGTTTGGTAATATAGACTTCTTTTTGGCTGGGCACCATGGTGATAGTCTGGCTTTGTTTTTGACCGTTATCGAGATTGATTGCTTCGCTGCGGTAGCCATCGGCACGAATAGTCGCTTTAGCATCGCCAGGTTCGTTCTGATCGATTGTCAGCACGATTTCACCCGCTTTATCGGCCTGAGCATTGGCATCGCCACGGCTTATCTCGGCATCCTTGACGGGTTTGTTACTCAGATAATCAGTCAGCTTGAAGCGAAATTGCCGCCCAACTGCCTCCAGGCTAAATTCGCCGAGAGGATTACTGCCCCAGCCGAGCGTAACCGTCCGGCTGATAGTCGAGAACCCAGCCTGACTAACGGCCAATGACTGAACGCCAAGTGGCAACTCGCTGAGCTTGACGATACCGTCTTGGTTTGTCTTCGCCGTACGCTCACCCAGCTTTACAGTTACATTTTTGAGTGGCTGCTGCGTTGTTTTATCGAGTATAGTCAGTGACGCCGCCGAGCGCACGCCAACTGCATTCATGGCGTAATAACGGCTTGTTGGCATTGCGGCCAATCCGCCGAGCCCGACTACGAGCAGCAGTATCGTGCCGTAACGAGCATACTTATTGTGCCACCAGCTAGCAAAAAAGCTTTTTATACGCATTCCCAGAGTCGGACGCACATATAAACCGCCCGCAGGCTGTTCCAGCCGAGCGTCGCGGGCTGCCAGCAGTTCGTCACTTTCGCGAACCAGAATGTCATCAACGAGCGCATCGGTAGTTGGGTCACTGAGTGGATCGGCATCGGCAACTTCATGTGCGGACGGTGCGGCATTCGCCTCTGTTGGTAGTTCAGTGTCGGTGCTAGCTGTTTTTGGTTCGGGTGGCTGGGCACCAATATCCGTAAAAAGCGGCGCTGACGGAGTAATCGGCTGTTCGTCCGGCAATTTGGTATCCATCATGGCATCGACGTGCCGCTCCAGATTTGATTCAGCCGCGCCAGCAGAGCCGTCAGCTACAGTTGTGACGTTTGAATCTGGTACTGAGCTATCTTTGTTTTGTTTTGCTGACATAATTGTACGGCCTTATGCAGACTAGTATATCAAGAACTACATAAGCAGTATAGGCTTTACATGTCACACATATTGCCCATATTGCTTGTGGGGCTTACAGCCTAATTGAATTTGGATGTTCGTCTGATTGTCGGCGGCGTATGACTGCCGTTGCTATAAGAGCAACATTAAGTACCACAAAGCCGATGAGGGCAGCAACGGGACCAATAACCATTCCGAGCGCCACGCAGACCGCTAGATTCAGCGCCAGCCAGCCCAAAAAGAGCTTTCGTGATATTTTCATTCGCAGGTATTCGCCCCCGAGGTAATAGTACGGGAAAACTGTAATGACCAAGAAGGTACTGGAAAGCAGTCCGAATATCAGCGTAACGGCCAGGCTTTGCCAAAACGGACTGGTCAGCGCGAGTGGTATCAGTGACACGACTGCCGTCAGGCTGGTTGCAACCAGCGGCCGGAACCGCTCGCCGAGTGCAGCGACGGCTGCGTCGACCGCAGGGAGTCCGGCTCGACGGGCTTGGTTAGCATAATCAGTCAGTAGAATCGTATTTTTGATGCTGAGACCGATCAGTGCAAAGAAGCCGAGCATCGAGAAGAAGCTGAAGGCGTTATTAGTGAAGTAAAGTCCGAGCGCAATTCCGAAGAAACTAAATGGCAAAGCCATAAATATGAGGAGCGGCTGCAGCAGTGACCGGAACTGTATGAACAGCAGGATATATATTGCCAGTAATACCAGTGGAAATGCGACAGCGAGAGCTTTGAAGGAATCCTGATTTTCTGATTCCTGGCCGAGATCAAAGCTTATATCACTGGTCGTAAGGCCGTACGCCGCGAGCCGTTGATTGTCGTAATGATCACTTACGGCGGCTTTTGCGAGCGTCGTTAGCGTCGTCGTGTCAGTGCCATCAAACATAGCGGTGACTGATAGAATTTGCCGTTCTCCAGATCGCTGGTAGACGCTGGTGTTACTGAGGGAAACTTCCGTTATTGTTGCCTCCTTGCCACTCGGCCGCATCAGTTTTCGGCCATTCAAGTATTCAGTCATATCTTGAGAAAGCCGGGTTGCCTGCTGACGGTCGGTTGCCGTAATATCGATTTTAAATCCAGACGATGGCGGGCCGACATCAAGCGGATAGGCGGTAACCCGGGCTTCGGGGAAATCCTTGAAACGCGCCTTAAGGGCGTCGACGAGTTGCGGCGCAGTTGCCTCGCGCTGGCTATACGGCGTCAATTCGACACTGAGCATCGCAGTTCGGTTATTGGCCATCCCATAGTATGAGGCTTCAGCAAAATTCGCTCCCAGCACCTGGCTCGTAATATCATCAGCACGGGATGCGATCGCAGCAGCCTGTTCGACTGACGTATCGGGAGGGAATGTCATAGCTACTGCAAGCTGGTTAGTGTCTTTACTCGGCGGAAAGATATTAAATTCAACCTTTTGAAAAACATAACCTCCGCCAAGTACGAATGCTAGGCCGATAACTACAGCCGCAATGCCGACCGTGAATTCTTTGGGCCTGGAGTGCCGTGCCCAAAGCATCGGTCGGACAATTCCCTTTGCCAAACGGGCTTCAAATGCGTTGGCCCCGCCTGCCGTTCTACCTTGACCCATTTGTTTTTTGCCAAGTAATAGCCAGCGCGCAAACAAAGGTATGAAGATAAGCGCAACAACCAAACTAATTAGCAGTGCTGAAATAATGGTAACCGGTATTGCCCGTATGAAACTGCCCAGCACGCCGCCGACAAATATAAGCGGTGCGAAACTGAGTGCAGCCGTCAGGGTAGCAGCAACCATAGCGCGGCTGATTTTGCGCGTTGCCTCTTCCACTGCAGCCCGTTTATCAGTCGTCCGCCGCCGGGCATTATCAATCGCTTCAACCATGATAATCGTGTCGTCAACAATCAGCGCCAAGCCCAGAATGAGCGCAAACAGCGTAATGACGTTCAGCGTATAGCCGACAAGATACACCACGGCAACGGTCGCGGCGATTACCGTAATCATCGATATGACCGTGATGAATGAGGCTCTGACAGCGATAACAATCGAGCCGATGACAAGCACCGCCAGCAAGCCCTCCAGCAGTACGCGCTGTAATTCGGAAATACTGTCTTTGATCGACGGAGCATAACTGGCGCTCACTGCCGTGCGGATTCCTTGCGCTTCTGGCGTTACCTGGTAATCGGCCAGAACTTTTCGGATCTGGTCATCGAGTTTGATAACATCTGCCCCAGGTACGCTTGCGACATTTATGATGACTGATTCATGGAATATATTTTTGTCCCCTGCGCGTTCCCCAAAACGGTCAAAACTGCGCTGCACGGTCGCAGTCTGTCCATTAGCGGGATTTAATACCGACTGAAATGGGCTGGCAACAGAAAATTTTGATACCTGCGAAGGTTTGCGGGCCTGCATATACTCCGCGGCTTGCTGAGATTTTTTGACTAGGCTAGTAATGTTTACGGAAGGATCGGTGCTATATAGAGATATTGTCGCGTCAACTTTTTCAATCGAGCCGCCAGTGACGCCGAAATATGGAGCACCGAGTGTAAGTTTTGCGCTGCTCGGTATGTCTTTGTTCTGATCAATTGCGGTTTGCAACTTCTGTTTGGCATCTGCGGCTTGGACGCTCTCGTCATACTGGACGGTAAGGCTCATAAAATTTGGCCCACTCTCTGATGAAACCGATTTTACGCCTGGCTGTTTTAATGCCAACGAAGTCACCGGTGCGGCAAGCGATTTGTCGACGACCGCCGCATCATTGACGCCGTACGTACCGTTGACGATAACAATCGGTATGCTAATACTCGGAAAACCGTCGCGTTTGAGCAGCGTAGTGTAGCTGACAATACCGAATAATGTAATCGCAATCCAAAGCAGCGCCGTTATGCGTGGCCGGCTAAAGAAAGCGAGGGTCAGCTTCGGTAATAATTTTGCCTGAGTATCAGTGACGGTCGTAGGTTTTTGCTTCATAAGCTTAAGCCTACCAGATGTGGGGTTGACTGCACAATTGCAAAACACTATATACTAGGCTACATGCCAACAACCCCGACAGCTAATCCATCAACGCTACAAGAAGCTGCCCTCTACCTATCGGCTCATGATCCGACACTCGCACCCATTATCCAGAAGATCGGCCTCTGTACCTTGCGGCCTCACACCAACTATTACCAGGAGCTGGTACAGTCAATCTTAGGTCAGCAGCTGAGCCTCGCAGCTGCTGCGGCTATCGAAGCCCGCTTTATAGCTTTGTTTGATGGCCAGTTCCCGACGCCTGATCAAATCCTGGCTCATGATGTCGAAACATTTCGGGCGGTTGGCCTGTCACGCGCCAAAGCCACCTACATACAGGATCTGGCGCAGCATGTCCTGGACGGCCGGGTGCACTTTGACAACATCGACAGGCGGGATAATGCCACTATCGTCAATGAGCTGACTACTGTCAAAGGTATTGGCGAGTGGACAGTCCATATGTTTCTCATATTTTGCATGGGCAGACTTGACGTGCTACCCACGGGAGATCTAGGCATCAAGAATGGTATCTGTAATCTATACGGCTTTGACTCTCAGCCGACGCCGCTTGATGTGGCAACAATTGCTACGAAATATCAATGGCACCCATATGAATCAGTGGCTAGCTGGTATGTCTGGCAGTCGCTGACACTGGAAAGTACAGCAACCACTCCAGCGCAGGATTAGTCCTCTACGACTGTTTGAATACTCAGTTCTTTGAGCTGAGCAGCTTCGACGATGCTCGGAGAATTCATCATCGTGTCAATACCGGAGCCGTTTTTAGGGAAAGCCACGACCTCACGAACGTTTTCTTCGTTTTGCAGTTCCATAAGCATACGGTCAACACCGAAGGCACAACCGGCGTGTGGCGGCGCACCGTACTTGAAGGCATTAATCATGGCACCGAACTTCGCATCGACGTAGTTTGTGTCATATCCTAAGGCGCCAAATGCCTTGTACATGATGTCTGGGTTGTGGTTTCGGACGGCACCCGAACAAATTTCATAGCCGTTCATGGCCATATCGTACTGGTCGGCGACGATGCTGAGTTTATCTTCGACATCAAGACCCTCTACGCCGCCTCGAGGCATCGAGAATGGGTTGTGGCCGAAGTCAACCTTCTGGGCTTTGTCATCCCATTCATAGAATGGGAAATCGACGATCCAAACTAGTGAGATAATGTTTGGGTCTTTTAGTTTGAAGTAATTCGCGAATTCAATGCGCAGCTTACCGAGAACTTTGTTTACAACCTGGCGTGTATCCGCTCCGAAGAATACGATGTCACCGTCTTCAGCGCCAAGCTTAGCTTTGATAGTATCAAGCTCAGTCGGTTTAAGAAATTTAGCAATCGGCGATTTGATTTCGCCGTCCGCAAACGTCAGGTACGCCAGACCGCCGGCGCCTTCTTGTTTGGCAATTTCTGTGTAGTGGTCGATTTGAGACCGGCTCAGTACAGCTGCGCCTTTGACACAGATCGCCTTTACCGTTCCTCCGTTTTTAATAGCTCCAGCAAACACGCCAAATTCAGAGTCTTTCAATTCTTCGGACAATTCGATTAGTTCCATCTTGTAGCGAAGGTCGGGCTTGTCTGATCCGTAGCGGTTCATTGCATCGTCGTAGGTTATCCGTGGAATATCTTCATGCAGCAGCTGCTTACCGGCAAAATCAGTTACCAGGCTCTTGATGAGCGGCTCAATGGTCATACGAACTTCCTCGCCACTTTCAGCAAATGCCATTTCCATGTCAAGCTGGTAGAATTCACCGTACAGGCGATCAGCCCTGGGGTCTTCATCGCGGAAACAAGCGGCAATTTGATAGTAGCGTGGCACGCCGCCAACCATCAGCAGCTGCTTGAACTGTTGCGGAGCTTGCGGCAAAGCATAGAATTTTTCCGGATGGATACGTGACGGAATCAAAAAGTCACGGGCGCCCTCTGGACTGGAATTAGCCAGTACAGGCGTGGTTATTTCAACAAAGTCGCGTTCGTCCATGTAGGTCCGCATCCGCTTATACATAGCGGCCCGCGAGCGCAGCATGTTTTGCATTTTGGGGCGGCGTAGATCAAGGTATCGGTAGCGTAGTCGTAGCTCTTCGCTTGCCATGGCATCGCTGTGGATTTGAATCGGCATCGGTTCTGAACGGTTCAGAATAGTCAGCGCATCGACTTTTATTTCGATGGTTCCGCTGGCAATATTCGGATTTTGGAGGTGTTCCTGACGGGCTCGCACAACACCGACGGCTTTGATAACGAATTCATCACGCAGCTGTTCGGCGGTAGCAAATGCTTCTACAGTGTCAGGCTGGATAACCAATTGGGCGAGTCCAGTGTGGTCACGGATATCGATAAATATCAGGCCGCCATGGTCGCGCCTGGACTGCACCCAGCCTTTCAGAATAATACTTTCACCGACATGTTGCGGTGTTTCTTGTGTAACAGTTCTCGTTTGTGTGCTCATCGCCGTTATTCTACCATTTATCAGCTGCCGTGGCGACTAGTTCGTGTCACCAGCTGGCAATGTGTCAGTTTCGTCAATAGATTTCCCTGAGGTCTCACCGACCACTTCCGAAAGCGGTATGGTGTGTTTGCTGCCGGCCGCAGCCACGGCGCGCCTATCCTCATAACTATCGAAGTCATCATCAATTTTATGGCCAATTACCTGCTCAAGCACATCTTCGATCGTTATAATGCCGACATACGTTTCATCACTATTGATGACGGCGAACAGGTGTTGTTTGGTAGTTTGAAAGGCGTGCAGCACTTGGTACAAGGTCTGATCCTCGTGGACGAAATGTACGCTTGGCTTCATACTGTCCGCGACCGAACCGCCACTTTTATCGGCTACAAGATCTTTTAAATACACTATGCCGGCAATCGTTTGATCATCGGCACCAACTACTGGGAACCTCGAAAAACCACTTTCGTATAATTCATCCATCAGAATTGGTCCCAGCATATCTTGTTCGCGGACGACTTGGACCTGACTGCGCGGTACCATGATGCTTTGCACCGTTTTCTCGCCAAAACTTAGTGCATGCTCGACGATATCCAGCTCGGCGTCCGATATCCGGCTGCCGGCGATACCGCGTTGGCTTTTGATGAGGTCAATCAAATCTTCGCGTTCAAACAGGCCGGTGTGAAACGTAATTGGCCGATGATGTTCTATGTTCCGGGTTATAAAGTCCAGAAATGGATGTGTGTAATACAGAATCCAGGCAAGGAGCGGAGTTAGCAGCACCGCCAGACGCACCGCTAAGCTTCCGACGCGGGCATTGGGTATCCAAGCGAATCCATACCATACGGCTCCAGTAACGGCTACAAACACCAACCAGGCGGGAGCAACGACAGAGAGCAGCAAAAAGCTGCCTGCTACCGCCAACCCGATCAAGAACCACAGTAACAGACGCAAGCTGGCGCCGTACGCCACCGCCCGGTACATGGCTGCGGCCTCATTATCACCGCTGCGGGCCTGGCGCTTGAGTTCGCGGGCCGGAAAATAATAATACGTTTTTTGCAGCATTAACAGCAAAAACGCGAAACAAAGTAATAGTAGTCCTAAAATATATTCGTACATAGCGTGGTCACATACCCCCTGGATACCGGTTCCTGCGTATACAACGCTAGCGAGCCGTGTATACTATAGATAATATATGAGGAGGATGGTTTAGGCTATGGACAAACGCTTTTTGGGACTGCTAGTTGTTATTGCTCTGGTGCTCACGGGAATATTCTTTATCAGCAACAATAAAACAGCTGAAGCCCCGTCAGGTCCTAAGGGCGGACTTACCGACCACATCCAAGGAACAGCTTCTGCGAACGTCAAACTTGTAGAGTACGGCGATTTCCAGTGCCCAGCCTGTGGACGATATCATATTCCAGTCAAAGAAGTAGTTGAAAAGTATGGATCGCTCATATCGTTCCAATTCCGCAATTTCCCCCTGTTTTCGATTCATCCCAATGCCATAGCTGGCGCCCGGGCAGCCGAAGCAGCTGACCTGCAAGGCAAATACTGGGAAATGCATGACAAACTATATGAGGAAAACTACGCTCAGCAAATTGCCCAGAGTCAAGGCAAAAATTACTCCACCTGGCTCGACGCTTCAAATCCGCAAAGCAACTTCGACAACTACGCCTCTGGGCTTGGCTTGGATCTGACAAAATTCCGCCAGGACTACAAGAGCAAGACCACTAATGACCGCGTGCAAGCTGACCTGAGAGAAGCGACCCGTCTGGGCGTCGACAGCACACCGACATTCTATTTGAACGGCAAAAAGATCAGCACCCCGAGTCCAACGCTTGAAGCATTCAGCAAAGTAATCGACGCCGAAATTGTCAAAAAAGGCGGCACACCACCACCTGCAACAGCGCCTGCTGCAAGTACAGCCCCAGCCGCCGAGACAACCCCGGCACCTGCCGAATAGTAGGCTTGGTAAGTGTATTTTCGCGCTAAGGCACATCGGAAGCGCGAAATGTGCCATTTGCTGGCGCACATTTCGTGACCCGTACGTGCCGTGCGAGTAAACAGAATTACCGCCACCTAGATTTAGCGGCTCATTGAGCCTGGCGATACATACAGCCATTCCTGGCGAGCGTAGCGGCTGACACTTGTCAGCAAGCCTTGCGCATATTGCCCAGTACGCAGCGCTTGGCGGATTACGGCAGACGATACGTCAGGCGCATAACTATCAATAATCGTTAGCGCCCTTGGCTGCACAGTCCAAGCTTGTACCGACTTGGCTACAGTCTGGTGCTGATGCTGTGACCGAACGCCGACAACCAGCTCAGCAACCTCCAGCAAACGTTGGACATGCGGCCAGGCTGGCATGTCCAATGCTGCGTCAGATCCCATCAAAAATATCAGTTGCGCCTGTGGAAACAGAGATCTTAGCTGCGGCAATGTCCGACTGACGCTATACTGCCTATCTACCATTTCCAGCACAGCTAGTTTCGGGTGTGGCTTCAGGGCTTTCTTTAGCATGGCGACACGGTGTGCGTAGTGCTCAACGCCTGGCTTAAGTGGCGGTCTACGTTCTGGCATAAATATTATTTCATCCAAGCTGGCCGCCTGCAGCGCCTGCAGGGCAAAACCAACATGCCCGGCATGTACAGGATCAAACGCCCCGGCATATATACCGAGGCGTACTTGTTTTGGCTGTTTGTGTATATTAGGCCGCAATAGGTCCACCTTCGCAACATTTCGTCGGTACTTTACATTCGGGACAAACAAAATGTCCGTGCACTGGCTCAATCGGATAATGGCCGCAGCTGTCGCAGCATAGTTCAAGTGACCGCTCTGTAACCATAGCGGCATATGCGTCGTAATCGGTATCGTTTGTGTCATTGCTCATGCCTTTATTATACCTTGGCTAGATTCAACTTGTCAGTGCGAGATGATGTGGTTTTATACTTGCGAATTTGATCTAGAACACTTTTCCATACATCTTCTGCACTTACCTGGCTTTCCGGAGCCTGCCGTTGACCTCTTGAGCTCATCGTCGGGTCGATACCGCTATCAAACTTGTGCTGACAGTTGCGGCAGACACTACAGGGACCGACTTCTGTTGGCCGTGGACTCGGACACGACTCAACGCGGCAGACGCCTTTTTTCCAGGTCCATGACGAAGCTTCACCGTCAGTTGTATTACTGTCCAGTCCTTCAAATTCGTTTGCTAGCCCGTTGGTGCCTTGTTCCTGTCTGAAATTACCCTGCGTCCCGCCGGCACATCCCCCGCTAATCTTGAAGTTTTGTCGTGCCAAAGAACGCATTATTTGAGCCTGGTGGCTGGCAATCAATTGAGCGTCCATATTATTAGACTGCATATGGTATAAAGTATCAATTTGCACTTGCAGCTGCTGGGCAGTTGCCTCGTCTACCTGGTCTAGCACGCTTTGATTACTCGTTACAACAGCGGCTTCGCTCATTAGTAGATGGCGCTTTGCTTTCTCAAGCATTGCAGCTAACCGCTCGGTCATAATATGACTACCGGCGACATCATGACCGAGAATCGTACGCACGTCTTCATCATTCCAAGCATGCTGCATGACGGCTATAAACTGCTCTATTTCAGGCGTAGCCCTGCCCCGTTCCATACTTCGCGCCAACTCAATGTCAAAATTTAGCCATTCTTTGGCGGTCCGCTCCGATTGTACTCGGTAGCGCTGTTGATCTCCTCGGAATCTGGCGATTTGCTGCTCCACCTTCCGCCTGTCAGACGGATTCGCAATATAGGGCAGCACTGATTTGAGGATGGTGACAGGGCCCTCAGGCACCAGCTCATCAGGTAGTTCCAAGTGTCTGAACGATTCCATGACGGACAAGGCTGATGCCTTATTTGCGAGCGTTAATGGCACGTCAAAGATATTATTGGGATCTTCGAGCAGCGCTATCCATGCCTCGAGTGGTATGTCTCGGACCAGCAGCGACTGCGTTTGCCGGCCAATGACGACGCCTAATTTATCAGTAATTGCATATGAAACTCGAACCGCGTCATCTTCGTAAAGATTTTCGGATTTTGCAACCTCATTACTGGCATCAGCCCGACTCATCTTCGGTGAAATAAACACTTTTGCCGTGCCGGCTTGTAACGTTTCTTCGCTGTCTCGAGCCTCCCGCACTTCAATATCGTTGCGGCGACGACCCGCTTCCGATACATAAAATTCGGCGCCAGCTTCAGCTATCTCAACTGCCGATCTTCCAAGCCATCGCAAAACCCGTTTTGAGCGGCCCCACTCGTCGGTAACCGCTTCAAAGCGCTGAATAGTCGTGGTGACGGCACCCGGCATGGCCATTTCCTGAACGCCGGTCATATAATTGACGAGCATGTCGTTCTGGTCGGCGTCAGACAAACTGCCGTTAAACGCCAACCGCTCGCGGATATGCAGGACGTCGCGGAGCAGCCGCTGATTTACGCTTATGTCCGGCGCACAGCCTTCACTATCACCTGCCAGAGCCGTTTCGGTTGTCCTGGCTGTCTCGGCCATATATTTCCCTCTCGCCCAAGTCGGCAGAGGTACAGCCGGCCGCACGGATGGACGGACAACCATTGCTCCTGCTCGGGAGACTTGATTAGCAGCTGTATCGGACTCACTCTTGACTAGTGGTGTATATCGCTTATGTCAAGAGTTTACCGTTGCGGCACAGTTCCCGAATTCTTTTACGCACACAGTGTGAGCGGCAAAGGCACGGGATTCCAGCATGTTTTGTTAAGTATTAGTAGTTTAACATTCAGGGCCTACGCTAGATATAGTATTTTTGTATACGAATTATATGACAACGAAGCTTTCGAGGATACGGTAAAAAATCGAATAGTCGGGTGTTGAATTGTTGTCAGTATAGACAAAGAAGAACGAGTGCTGGCCTGACGTCGGGCCGGCCAGTGTCACTTTATTGATGCTAGCTGGCGAACTTGTCCCAATGACATTGCGAGTTGTATTGTCATTGTCACACAAAAACTCGACGCCGTCCCATTTGGCAGAAATTGCCAGTGGCTTGGCAATACGGGCCTCGCTGGATGTAGCGGCCGTGAATGTTGTGCAGTTTTCGGATGTTTCGCCATGTGCCAGATTATTTCCTTGGGCCCGCACGGCTACAGCTCTGTTGACAGCCATGGTTTGCGGAATTTTATCAATATATATATCGAGGTAGCGGTTATCGGCATTGGTCAGGCTGGCCCGGAAGCTATACATATCATACGGAGCGGTATCATGATTAATAAGTTTCCAGTCGGCCGGTGCGTCAAAAGCGAAAACGCCTTGATCAAAACGCATAGTTTTCGAGTTGGGTATCTCGAGCGGTCGGGTCGTACCGGCTGAATTCTTGATTTCGGGCTGCGTGGTTGCCTGGAACTCCATATTGACATAATAGCCGCCGCCGAGCAACGCAAGCATGAGGACGCCAACGATCAGCGCTCGGCGGCTTTTGCGGCGCTTGTAGCCGATTTCGTAAGTTTTGCGTGGCATGTTAGCCGTTCCTCATCGAATCATCGGTGTCAGCAACGGTTACCTGAAGTTGGGCCAGCCGCGGCACAAAACGAGCTGCCGCGGCATGACACTCGAGCACTTTCAGCGCATCGACCAGTACGGTCATTTCTTGCAATCCGTAGGTACTTGCTTGTTCATTTTTCTCCAGACGGCTAATCATCGATTCAATACGGTCGACCAGCCATTTTTCCTGGCTAGCAGTAATGTTTTGAGCAACTGGCAGGTCAGGCCCAATGTCGGAGCCAACGACCTCGAGCGACCGCGCTGAGCGGTCGCGTTTACGTATATGGCCGCGGCGAATCAGGCTGTTAACATGCAGGGATACGGTCGCAACCGACGTATAGTTCAGACCGTTCATAATTTCACGGTAGCTCGGGCTATAGCCATGCTCACCGATAAACTGCTCAATGTAGGTGAGAATGTCCCGCTGTTTTTTGGTCGGTCGAACTGTTTCGCTCATGGTTATAAATTATTATACTCCTTGTGGCGTAGTCGGTTTTCCTGAATTACGAAATTTAAGATACATCACGAGACCCTGTACGACGAACGGCTATCCCACCTATCGCGGCACCGGCCAGCCCCCACCAGACATAGCTGAGCGTATCATCGGTCCAAACATGCGACAACAGAGCAACTAGTGATATCCCGACAAGACTAGCAAGCAATATCTGCGGCAGTCGCGCATGTCGTCGTTGCCATAATCGCTGCGCTACCAATAGATTAATCGCGGCAAACAAGAGCATCCCGATCACACCGGCCTCTTGGCCAAGTTGTAAGTAATAATTCTCGGCAATACGGGCCGGTTTGCTGTCATTGTATGCTGACGCCGGGCCGGCAGAGCCAGTACCACCGCCTTGCGGCTGGCGCAGGATATCGATGAGGCCATCCCGCGAAGCAGTCAGATGCCCCTCGTTGGAACTGCTGGCTGAGCGTGAATTCTCATCAGTATGTAGAATCGTGTTTTGAAACACGTCGTTATCGCGCAGCGCATAGCCAGCAACCAGCAGCAGCATACACAGCAGACTACCGCCAATGAGTAGTCCCTTGCGAACTTTATTAGAGCTGATTGACCACCAGGTCAGCCAGGCTAATGCCAGGGTAGTTCCGAGCCAGGCACTGCGGGAAAACGTCATAGCTAGCGCTGCACATGCCGCTGCCAGCGAAACAATATATAGCCATCGTTTTGGTGACGCACGACTGGCGAGTACTGCCAGTGCGGAAATAATAATGATCAGGTAGGCACCGAAGGGGTTGGCGCCGCGCAGTGTTGATTGAATACGCTGATAGGTGGATTTTTGGTCGATCGTCTGTACAGCATCAATCGTATCTGCTCCATAGCCAAAATGCCGCAAAAAATCTGCTGGTAGCAGCGTCGCCTGCAACAGACCAAACACAACGACGATAGCCGCCGGTAGCAGCAACAATTGCCGCCAATGATCAACCAGCCAACTGCTACGGCGTGCCACCAGCCATGTTACTATGAAAAAAATCAGAAACCGGCTATCTAGAAGTAAGCCGTATGCAAAGGCCTTGGGCGTCACTGCGCCGCTGACAACGCTGGCAGCACCACTTCCAGCTAGTAGGATTATGTAGGCGCCTATTAGCAGCAACAGCGGTTGACGACGCATCGCTGCACGTATGTCTTGCTCTGCGCGAAGCATATTCACGGCTAGGACAGCCGCACCGATTAGCAGCACAGCCAGGATACATTCTTTCCATAGCCGCAGGAGCGTATAGTTACCGACCAATGTAGAGCCCCAGACAGTGATAAAGGCGTGGAACGGTAAAATTGCCAGTATGAGCGCACTCAGCCCGGTCATAGAACGTACGATAAAACGTTCAGAAGGCGAAAATTGCGATGTCGTAAGCTTTTTCATAGGGTGTTACAATCTAGTATATGGCACTTGCGCTCAAAATGTTCGCAGACTCGCGCATGACACACTAGGTAGCGTGAAAAATCATGAAAAATAACGCCTCACAAATCTATAACATATTTCTCATTTTTGGAGATTTTTTAGCGCTCATTGCCGCATTCGCCGGCGCGTTCGTCCTGCGCGTGACGCTCAGCGACATTCCAATTGCCAACCCTGTTCCCGCCATAACTTATTTGAAGATTTTCTTGCTCGTAACGCCCTTTTGGATCCTGATATTTGCATTACTCGGCCTCTACAACAGTAGTATTCATGAAAAACGTTTTGTCGAATTCGGGCGGCTGCTCATCGGTTCGTTCATCGGTCTGCTATTCGTGATATTTATCAACTTCTTGTCTGCAGAACCGCTCTTCCCAGCCAAATTAGTGCCAATTTATGGGTTTGGACTCGGATTTTTGTTCTTGCTTGTCTTCCGCAATCTGGCCCGGCTGGTCCGGACTGAGCTGTTCAGCTTTAAGGTAGGACTCGACCACGTCCTCATCGTCGGCAACACCATTATGACGGCCGAGCTGGTCGAGTTACTGAGAAGCAGCCGGCAATCAGGTTACAAAATACTGGGTGTCATTGGCACTCAGCACGCACTTGGCCTCAATAGTCACCGTGACGACATTCCGGTGTATCCAGAATTCAAAACTGCCCTGGCTCACATCACCGAACCAGTCCACACCATCATTCAGACAGAACTGTATGCCGACGAAGCCCGCAACCGCGATTTACTGGAGTACGCCCAGTCTCATCACGTCGCCTTCCGTTTCGTACCAGGGAATACGGAGCTTTTCGTCGGAAACATTGACGTCCAGCTGTTTCGCGGTTCTATCCCGGTGATTGCCATCCATCAAACCGCGCTGATTGGCTGGGGCCGGATTGTGAAGCGCATCTTCGACTTTGCAGCGGCGGCACTCATACTTTTAGCTGTTTCGCCGATCATGTTGATTATTGCCGTAATCCTAAAAATAGTTGACCCTGGCCCCATCTTTCTGCGCCAGACACGACTGACTCGGTTCAACAGTGAATTCAAAGTGTTTAAATTTCGCAGCATGAAAAAGACTTACAACGGTATGACTCCCGAGCAAGCCTTTACCAAAATGAACCGCCCCGAATTAATTAATATATACCGCCAGAACGGCGATCAACTGCCGAATGATCCGCGCATTACGCCAATTGGGCATTTCCTACGCCGCAGCAGCCTGGATGAGTTGCCGCAATTATTTAACGTACTAAAGGGGGATATCAGCCTGGTTGGACCGCGGGCATTGGTACCGGAAGAATTGTCAGTCTACGAGAAGCGTCACACCATACTCAGCGTCAAATCCGGCTTGACCGGTCTGGCGCAGGTGTCAGGACGGCGTAACATCAGCTTTGACGAGCGCCGCAAGCTCGACATCTTTTATGTGCAGAATTGGAGCTTCTGGCTTGATCTGGTTATTCTCGTCAAGACAATTCGCGTCGTGCTGGAGCGTACCGGCGCCGAGTAAGTTCATACTCTTGATGTAATTTATTCAGCGGCACGGCAATTTACTGTCGTTTTCATCCGTGCTACGTCTACAATAAGGATATGACCGAAGCCAGGATGAAAACAGCATCAAAAACGACCAAAAAGCTAGCAAAAGCACCCAGGAAGGTGGCTCGTAGAATCGCCGGGTCTGCCATCAGCCCAAAATCGTCCGTTGACCTGCAGTCACTCAAGGTCGCCATTGTCTGTGACTGGCTGACAGGAACGGGCGGCGCCGAACGGGTTGTGCTTGAAATGCACAAATTATTCCCAAAAGCGCCGATATATACGTCGCAGTACGATAGCAATCCGGCAATTTGGTACGGTGATACCTGGTTCCAGAAGGCCGACGTACGAACCACGGCATTGCAAAGATTGCCGAAGCGCCTCAAGAAATTTTTGCCGGTTCTGCGTGCACGGACATTTAGCCGGTTAGATCTTAGCGCATACGATCTGGTGATCGCATCAAGCGGTGCCGAGGCAAAAGGCGTCAAAGTGGGGCCTGACACCAAACTCGTCTGGTACTGCCACGCGCCGACACATTATTATTGGGGCAGGTACGAAGATTATTTGAAACATCCGGGTTTTGGCGGCTTTGATCCGCTGGCTCGAACTGGCCTTTATGCATTGGTCAAACCACTCCGCACATGGGACTACGCCGCAGCTCAGCGACCCGACCTGATTATTGCCAACTCAACACACACAGCGAGCGAGGTCAAAAAATACTACGACCGCGACGCAAAAGTAGTTTTTCCGCCCGTTGATATCGACCGTTTCGGCGCACAGTCGAGTCGTAAGGCGCGTATAGAACCGCGCGCAGAAAGATTTGGATTTATTATCGCCGGCAGGCAAACGCCTTACAAAAAAATAGCCTTAGCCGTTGAAGCCTGCTCGCAGCTCAATCTGCCTCTAACTGTTATCGGCAACGGTCCTGAGCATCACAATCTGACTGCTCTGGCCGGGCCGTCGGTGCGCTTTCTCAGCAAAGTCAGCGACGCTGAAATGGCTCGTCATTTCAAACTTGCCAAAGCATTTTTATTCCCAGGTATCGACGACTTTGGTATTGTCGCCGTCGAAGCCCTGAGTGCCGGAACACCCGTTATCGCCTACCGTGGTGGCGGCGCACTGGATTACATCAAAGAAGGTGTTACCGGCGAGTTTTTTGACGAACAAACAGCAGAAAGTCTGGCGGCGGCACTTCGTTCGTTTGATGCCTCCAAGTATGACAGCTCGCAAATTATGAAAGAATCAAAGCGCTACAGCACGGCTCAATTCGGACGCAATCTAACCAAAGCTCTCCAAGCTTGCATGAAGCAAACAAAAAAATAATGAAGTAGCAGAGTGTCGCAATTGTCGGCAACAGAGGTATAATGAGCCTTGAGACATAATAGACATAATGAAACTATTTCACACACCGCGAATTTCGATCGTTATACCGTGTTTTAACGAAAATGATAATATTACTCCGTTTTTTGATGCGCTTGATACAATGGCCGAATCACTGTCGCGATACAATTTCGAGTTTGTCTACGTTGATGACGGCAGCATAGACAGCACCCTGACAACCCTGCAGGAAATAGCCAAACGTGATAAACGCGTCAAAGTCATCCGGTTTTCCCGTAATTTTGGTAAGGAAATGGCGACGACGGCTGGTATTCGTCAGGCAACCGGCGACGCAATTATACTTATGGACGCCGATGGTCAGCATCCGGTGACATCTATTCCGGCGTTCCTTGCCCATTGGAAGTCTGGCACACAAGTCGTCATTGGCGTTCGCAGCAATGCTCACAAAGGTTTTCTAAAAAATATATCGTCAAAGATATTTTACCGTCTGTTCAATACGCACGCCGATCAGGAGCTTTTGCCCGGCTCAACAGATTTCAGACTCATCGACCGCGTAGTACAGCAGGAATTTATCAAACTCACCGAACACAGCCGTATTACCCGCGGCCTGATAGATTGGCTCGGCTTCCGGCGAGAGTATGTCTATTTTGATATTGCCGAGCGAGGTGCCGGCGATGCCAGCTATAGCTTCAATAAGCTAGCTGGCTTAGCTCTCAACAGCTTCGTTTCTTTGTCATTAAAGCCTCTGTATGTCTTGGCGTATCTCGGAGCCAGTGCACTCATACTGTCAATCGTGCTGGCGGTATTTTCTGCGGTTGAAATGCTGATTGGCGATCCGCTGGGACTCGATATTACCGGCACGGCGTATTTGGTTATGCTGGTGTTGTTTCTTGTGGGAGTCATTCTCATAACCCAGGGTGTTTTAGCACTATATATTTCCCATATACATACCGAGAGCAAGAATCGGCCACTATTCGTCATCGACCAGGGCGCTTCGCGGGGCATACAAGCAAAGGAACGGGCGTAATGGATCAATACATCCAGCAGGTACGGGCATTCCTAAACCGGCCGTTTGGCCGTTACCTACTGATCGGTGGCGGCGTCTATCTGTTTGAACTGCTTGTCATATATATTGCACAGGAAATGGGCGCCAGCGCCTTGGTAGCTGTCGGACTTGGCTTTTGGCTCGGATTGATTGTGTCATTTCTATTGACGAAATTTGTGACATTTCAAGACAAGCGGACACAGCACCGTATTTTGATTCCGCAGATCATCGCCGTGAGCCTACTCGTACTGTTTAATTTTGGCTTTACCCTGCTCGTTACCGCGCTACTGTCAGATGTCGTGCCTGCCGCCGTCACCCGCACGCTAGCCCTTGGCATAACTACCATATGGAATTTCTATCTCTACCGAACTAGGATTTTTAAACAGGTTTAAAGGCTAATTTACTCTGGTTTTTTGGCAAGCAGCAGCGTCCACGGCAATGGCGTCTTAACGACCTGTACTGGACCGAAATGCTGCTCTACATACTTCTTAATGCCGTTAGTCGACCAATGGTTCAGGTGGCCAGGCGTATTACCGAAGCGCTTCAAATATTTGCCGCGGGCCATATTGAGCGCGCACCACAGCGGTTCGCGCGGTACGCCGAGCACTATGAAGCCACCAGGCTTAGTAATGCGCTGCAGCTCTGCGAGGCCCTTATCCGGAAAATCGAGGTGCTCAAGCACTTCCAGCAAAAACACCAGGTCGAAGGAGTTGTCAGCATGCTGCAGATCATACACACTCTCTTCGGTGACGCGCATGCCGGGGTTGTTGGCCTGTGCCTTCGGAATCATATGCGCTACGTACTCTGACGCCTCAAGCGTAACCTGCGCCGGCAGCAAATCGTTCAGCCGTTTCGTCGAGAAGCCTTCGCCGCAGCCAATCTCGATCGCTGCCGCTGTGTCCCTCCGGCTAATAGCCGATATTTTGACAAGCTGCGCAACATTATTAAAATAGCCGTCAAGCAACCGCCGGCCAATCTTGCCCTGCCCTTCTTCGGTGTACTTGTGCGCGAAGTCTTCGACTTCTGGTGTCGCTTTTAGTTGCTGCGGGGTTTTTGTCGGTGTACTGGCTGCCATTACCTATTCCTGTGAGTGTTATATCATTCCTGTGCAATAATCGTGGTCGAAACTACGATTTATGGCGCATTTTGAATGGTCTACGCGTTTGTGTCTAGAGATTTTAACTGTTTTACCAGTTCATTATACGACTTCAGGTCATTAACTGCGATCCATTTACCAGCTTTTAATCCAGCAGACCACAACATCTGCTCTTTGGCCAGCAATGGGAATAAGACTTGTTCAAAATCACTTTTTTCAGTCAGGCTGAACAATTCGCTGAAACGAGGTAGGATCTTCGCGGAGAATACAGTGATGCCAACATGCGCCGGTATCGGTATGAACGGATACATCTGCGTATCGACGACGGCGTTGTCGACGACCATCATGCCAGTGGCAGCGTAGTGCTGACCCAAGCCAAGCACGGCGGTGGCCAACATGCCGCGTGTTTCGGCTTCGATATGCGCTTCACCGATAAACCGGGCATAGTTCCCGGGAAAGTTCAAAATGACGTCATCTGGATTGACGACGATCAGATTACTATCTGTCGGAATAGATCCATTTTCGATCGCGTTTCGGATCGCTCCGCCTTTGCCGGCCGAAGGTTCGGGATCCTGACTATACACAATTTCGACGCCAAGTGCAGAGCCGTCACCGAGCCGATCCTCGACAGTATGGGCATTATGGTACACCAAGGCGACAAACTTTTTGATACCGGCGTCCCGATATTCACGGATCGCCATTTCTATCATCGTGTCGTCGTTCGGCAAGACATGGGCATTTTTTTGCACCTTTTGACCGCCGAGTACCGCCGCATAGCGACTGCTTTCGCCGCCCGCCATTAAAGCAACAACGGTATTTGCTGCAAATTCGCTCCACTGCTCGTCCGAGACGTGTGGAGCTTCATGAAAACTGGCCGTCCGCTGTGCCAAATTATCCAGTTCCTGCTGTAGATTCATACCCTTGTACTACCTCCGAAGTTTAATCACGGCTTGTTCTGCATCGTTACAAATAGTCGATTGCACCGTATGCGTGCAGCTCTATAACGGTGATGTCGTGCTGACTACCCTCATCAATACGTTTTATAATAGCAGAAAATAGCTGGAACTGCCGGTTACGGGTTATGATAGAGAATATGCTAACGTCTGGAGGTACTACTGTGAATGATAATGGAAACGACAATAATAATTCAATCAGCAGCATTTTTAAGGCCTACGACATTCGTGGCAAGGTCGGTAGTGAGCTCAACGCTGAAGTTGTCGGCAACATCGGCCAGGCATTCGCCAGCTGGCTGCCGGATGGTGCCGGAGGTACAGATGGCAGCAAAGGCACTATCGCCGTCGGCCGTGACATGCGGCCCGATTCAGCCGAGCTTGCCACCGCCCTTATCGAAGGTGTCCGGGCGCAAGGTTACGATGTCTACGATATCGGCCAGGTCACCAGTGATATGATCTATTTTGTTGTTGGAAACTTCCAGTTAGCTGGCGGCGCCATGATTACTGCTAGTCACAACCCTGGTGAATACAATGGCATCAAACTCTGCCGCGAAGAAGCCCGGCCTGTTGGCCAGGATACCGGCCTGTTTGATATACGCGACGCTGTCCTAGCCGCCGATTTTACGCCCGCTACTTACCAGGGCACCGTGGAAGACAAAGACGTTGTCGAAGCCTGGATCCAACACACCTTGTCGTTCATCGAAGCCGACAAGCTAAAACCGCTTAGCATAGCCGTCGACGCCGGCAATGGTATGGCTGGCAAAATCTTCCCAGAGCTTGAGCCGTACGTACCATGGGACGTAACCGAAATGTACTTCGAGCTGGACGGAACTTTTCCAAACCATGAAGCCAATCCCCTCAATTTTGAAACGCTTACTGATATGATCAAAGTCATTCAGGACAATCAGCTTGACGGCGGTATCGCTTTCGACGGCGACGGCGACCGAGCATTCCTGGTCGACGAAACCGGTACGGTTATACCGGGTAACGTCATGATCTCACTTATCAGTGAATACTTCCTCGGACGTTTCCCGAGTTCAGCTATTCTGTACGATGTCAGGGTTAGCAAAAGTGTCCGCGAGCTTATTGAAGCCAAAGGTGGCAAACCTATCCGTACCAAAGTTGGCCATTCGTTCATCAAACAAATTATGAGAGAAGAAAACGCACCGTTCGGCGGCGAAGTCTCCGGGCATTTCTACTTCCGCGACAACTTCTTTGCTGATTCGGGCTTGATCGCCGCAGTCATCAGCCTATACGTGGCCGGACTCCCCGCGTACGAGGGCAAGAAACTTTCTGAGATCCGTGAGATGTACACTAAATACCCAAGCATTCCTGAGACAAACTTTGTGGTCGAAGACAAAGCCAGCGCTCTGTCGCGCCTCGAAACCGCCTTTACCAACGCTCAGTTCGACCGTTTGGACGGGCTGACGGGGATTCTCGACAACGGCAGCTGGTTCAATGTCCGTGCTAGCAACACCGAGCCCGTGCTGCGCCTGAACGCCGAAGCAACGACACAGGAAGATTTGGATGCGCTCGTCGAAAAAGCTACAACGGTGATACAGGGGGCGTAATGCACGTACTCGTTACCGGCGGCGCCGGTTATATTGGTAGTCATACAATTATAGAACTGTTAGCGAACGGCCACAGAGTCACGGTTGTCGACAGCCTGGTCAACAGTTCAAAAGCCTCGCTCGATCGAGTAGAAGATATAACAGGTCAGGCTATACCATTTACAGCACTTGACCTCTGTGACAAGCCCGCACTTGAAGCGGTATTTGCCACCAACACATTTGATGCAGTCATTCATTTTGCCGGCCTTAAAGCAGTCGGTGAGTCAGTACAGAAACCGCTGTGGTACTACCGCAATAATATAGACTCAACCTTGGTGCTCTGCGAGGTTATGAGTGCGCATCATGTCAAAAAGCTGATTTTCAGCTCCTCAGCAACCGTCTACGGCGTGCCCGAGAGTTTGCCTCTTACCGAATCGAGCCGCACCGGCGTTGGCATCACCAACCCGTACGGACAGACCAAATATATGATTGAGCAAATTCTCCACGATCTGGCCGTTTCAGATCCGCAGTGGCAAATCAGCATACTCCGTTACTTCAATCCCATCGGTGCTCACGCCAGCGGCCAGATCGGCGAGGATCCGAACGGCATACCAAACAATCTCTTGCCCTATGTATCGCAGGTGGCAGTTGGTAAACTTGCTGAGATCCAAATATTTGGCAATGACTACGAGACTTCGGACGGTACCGGCGTCCGTGACTACATTCATGTCGTCGACCTCGCCAAAGGGCACGTCGCCGCTCTCGAACACCTCCCTGTTCCTGGTGACGCAAATGCCTACAACCTCGGTACTGGAACCGGGGCGTCCGTGCTCGAGCTCATTCATGCCTTCGAAAAAGCCTGCGGCAAACAGTTGCCTTATAAAATAACTGGTCGCCGACCGGGTGATATAGCAAATTGTTATGCCGATGTATCGCTAGCGGCCAATGACCTTGCCTGGAAGGCTGAAAAGTCTATTGAAGACGCCTGCCGGGATGCTTGGCATTGGCAATCACAGCATCCTAATGGCTATAAGTCGTGATCCACACTATATAATAAATGTTGTAGAAATATAGAATGTTGCTGATTTTACTAACTACAACGTACGACAGCTACTAGAACAGGATACAATACCATTATGAAAAAAATGCTTGTTACGGGAGGCGCCGGGTTCATTGGTTCGAATTTCGTGCATTACACGCTCCAGAATCACCCAGACTATTCAATAACGGTTATCGATAAATTAACCTATGCTGGCAACCCTGATAATTTCGCGGCAGTCCTGGATAAAATTGAATTTGTCACCGGTGACATTTGTGACGCCGAACTGATCGATAAGCTGGTCGCCGAGACTGACATAGTTGTGCATTTTGCAGCTGAATCGCATAACGACAATTCGCTCAAAGACCCTTGGCCGTTTATGGAGACGAATCTTATCGGTACGTACCGCATTCTTGAGGCTGTGCGTACACACGGCAAACGACTGCACCATATTTCGACAGATGAAGTATACGGGGATCTTGAACTCGACGATCCAGCAAAATTCAACGCCACCACCCCCTACAATCCATCGAGTCCATATTCAAGTACCAAGGCCGGTTCAGACCTGTTGGTCCGTGCGTGGGTACGCAGTTTTGGCGTGCAGGCCACTATCTCGAATTGTTCCAACAACTACGGCCCCTATCAACACGTCGAAAAGGTTATTCCCCGGCAGATTACCAATCTCCTGAGCGGCGAAAAACTCAAGCTGTACGGTGCTGGCGAAAATGTTCGGGACTGGATACATGTCGACGACCACAATTCTGGCGTCCATGCCATTATCGAAAAGGGTAAAATCGGTGAAACATATCTCATAGGTGCCGACGGCGAAATGAACAACCTTGAAGTCTTCAAACTAATTTTAGAACTTATGGGCAAAGACGAGTCCTGGCTTGAACACGTCAAAGACCGGCCAGGCCATGACATGCGCTACGCTATCGACTCGACCAAGCTTCGCACTGAACTCGGCTGGACGCCGAAGTACACCAACTTCCGCGACGGTATGCAGGCAACCATCGACTGGTATGCCGCCAATGAAGCCTGGTGGAAACCACAGAAGTCCGACACCGAGGCCAAATATAAGGCAGCGGGCCACTAAACCTACGGGGGCGGAGTAACGGTATACGTATGACGGACACACTAACAGTACACGAGACAGCAATTCCCGGATTTTATACAGTCAATTTAGCCGTCCACGGTGATAATCGTGGTTGGTTCAAGGAGAATTATCAGAAAGAAAAAATGGAAGCCTTAGGCCTTCCCTCATTTGACATAGTACAAAATAATTTTTCATTCAATGCTGAACTGGGCGTAACGCGAGGACTACATGCTGAACCATGGGAAAAGTTCGTATCGGTCGCCAACGGCCGAGTATTTGGCGCTTGGGTAGACCTGCGCAAAGGTCCCAGCTTCGGGCAAACGCTCAGTCTCGAGATTACTCCTGATGTAGCCGTCTTTGTGCCCCGCGGCGTCGCAAATGGCTATCAGACACTTGAACCAAATGTAACGTATACATATCTTGTTAACGCTCACTGGTCAGCCAATGCGCAGTACACATTCGTCAACCTATTCGACCTAGCGCTTGAGATTAACTGGCCGATAGCCCGAGAGACGGCGATTATTTCTGACAAGGATACTGCCCATCCGATGCTAAAAGATGTAATACCGATGGAGGTGTAGCTGTGGCTGTTTTAGATCCGGTAAAATTTGTAATTATTGGCGCCAAGGGCCAACTAGGCACAGCGCTCAAAAAGAAATATCCTCAAGCGACAGCCGTTGATTCCGATGAGCTCGATATAACTAATGCGGACGAAGTAGCACGGTATGACTGGTCGAATGTATCTGTAATCCTCAATGCTGCCGCCTACACCAATGTTGATGGCGCCGAGACCTTAGGGGGCCGTGCTATTGCCTGGCGCGTCAATGCAGTCGGTGTTGCGAACCTCACGAAAGCCGCCATGACACACAATCTTACTCTCGTTCATGTCTCTTCGGAGTATGTTTTTGACGGGACGGTATCTCCTCACGGCGAAGATGAACCGCTGACACCACTTGGTGTCTATGCGCAGAGCAAAGCAGCCGGCGATGTCGCTGCATTACTACACGACAAAACCTACATACTTCGCACCAGTTGGGTGATTGGTGACGGCCAAAATTTTGTCCGCACCATGATCGGGCTTGCCGGCAGAGATATTTCTCCTACCGTCGTTGGCGACCAGATAGGCCGATTGACGTTTACGTCAACACTGGTTGATGCAGTAGCACACCTACTAACTACGTTGCCGGCAAGCGGCATATACAATATCAGCAACGACGGTGATCCAGCTTCATGGGCAGACATCACCCGAGCAATCTTTAGTGAGCTCGACAGGAGCGATCTAACGGTTACTGACACCACGACAGACGACTACTTCAAGACTAAACCAGAAGCAGCACCACGCCCACTGCAGAGCGTTATGGACCTCAGCAAGATCAAGGCATCTGGACTTGATCTACGCAGTTGGCGAGATGATTTATCTAAATATGTAAAATACGAGGTTGAAAAGGAGAAAATTTCATGAAAGGTATTATATTAGCCGGAGGTTCCGGTACGCGTCTCTACCCGATTACAAAAGGTATATCCAAGCAGATCATGCCGATTTACGACAAACCGATGATCTATTATCCGCTGAGCACCCTTATGCAAGCCGGCATACGCGAAATACTCATCATTACAACACCGCAGGATCAAGCGCAGTTTCAGCGCCTCCTCGGCGACGGCTCTGAACTTGGCATATCGCTGCAATACGCTGCCCAACCTAGCCCCGACGGCCTTGCCCAAGCCTTCATCATCGGTGAAGAGTTTATAGGCGGTGACAAGGTTGCCCTCATTCTTGGAGATAATATATTCTACGGCGAAGCATTCGGCGACAGCCTTCAGGCCTGCAATGACCCTGACGGCGGCATCGTCTTTGCATATGAAGTTTCCGACCCTGAGCGCTACGGAGTCGTCGAATTTGATGCCGACCGCAATGCCGTCTCTATAGAAGAAAAACCATCTCAGCCGAAATCCAACTTTGCCGTCGTCGGCTTGTATTTCTACAACAATGACGTTGTTGAAATTGCCAAGAATATTAAGCCTAGCAACCGCGGCGAACTGGAAATTACCACCATTAACGAAGAATATTTAAAGCGTGCCAAGCTCAGCGTCCAAACTATGGACCGCGGCTCGGCCTGGCTCGATACCGGTACTTTCGAAAGTATGAACGACGCCAGTGAATATATTCGCGTCATTGAGAAACGAACTGGTATTAAAATTGGGTGTATTGAGGAAATTGCGTACCGACAAGGGTTTATTACTAGAGAACAGTTGCACACAATTGCTGAGCCGCTCAAAAAGTCTGGGTATGGAGTATACCTGCTCTCATTGGTGTGATAACAAGGTCTACTCGGACCAAAAATCTGAGTTTGAAATCACGTTGAGCACATTCGTATTGTCAGCAGCACTGATGCCGAGCGTCGCGTTGGGATCTAAACTTAAAGTAGCCCGTCCATCAACGCTTAACATTCGAAATGTTAAGCGGACCACTTCACTATCTCCATTTTGAGGAGACGCACTTGGAGTTCCCCTTGCTATCCTGATCAGTCCTGGGGTTCTCGTGTCAGTAGCAGCGATCTGAGAAAACAATGAAGTATTCTGTACGCTCACATATTGTACTTTAGTCGGATCAAATTGGATTGAAGCTTGCGCAGTATTTATTTTATCGACAGTATTTGTACGGACTGAAACAGTAAATATGTCATTTGCCTTAATACTGGCCAGTCTTGGAGAAACATACAGCGAGTTAGCAGCAGGCGCTCCAACTGAATCCGGCACGTAATAAGCTATCCCTTCGTATCGATAGGTATTCAGCTGGGCGGCTAGAATTTCTTTCTCGCTGGCTGTCGTTGTATAGAAATGTATACCCTGGTTCAGGTTATACAGTCTGTAAACTGCAGTTAAACCGTCCCCACTATTAGGCATGCCGTAATAGGCTATTCCCTCATTCCGGTAAGCGTTGGTTTGGGCGGCAACCGAATTATACTCATTAAAATTGACTGTGTAGAAATGATAACCTCTGACTTTATCGTATAGCCGATAAATAGGTGAACTTCCTGCCACTTGAGCCGTATGCGCATAATATGCAGTTCCTTCATATGAATATCCGGAATTAGTACTGATAACGGTATTGCGTTCTGGCTTTGAGGAAGTGAAAAAGTGCCCTCCGGCAAGCCTATAAAATCTATAGATTGGAGTAACGCTCGTATTAGTCACTACGCTCGGTATTGCTGCGGCATGGCTTTGAGAAAGTATATTTATTCCTACGGTAGCGAACCCAAGCGGTACTATTAGGAGCAGTAGACTCTTGACATTCAGGAACTTGAAACGCGATATAGTATAGTTCATGTTCATACTATAAGGCTTATGTTAAATTATTAAAAATATCTTACTGGTTTGCTATGCAGATTAGATTGTGGTTAGTTTAAATAATCTTCTTTATCATTTTTTTCGAATGAGTCTTCACCGCGATAACTTTACCTTTGATTTTGTAAGTAAAGCGGTTATGGGTAAGGCGATGTATATTTTTGTATTTGATATTTAATTGATGGTTGTGCTGGAATAATGCCAGAGTGGGATCAAAAATATTGTCATTACGATATTCCGCACGGTGTTGTTGGAGGTATGCAACCGCGTCAAGAAGGACTTCATACCTATCGGAACTGAAGAATTTATCGAGCTGGATTTGTTTCGCCGCTGTTGCCATAGCTATTGATTCCTCAGCGTGTGATATTATCCAATCGAGCGTACTAGCGAGACTTTCGTGATCGCCTGAAGTGTAGACAAATCCCGTTCGCCTATCCTCAACTAATTCCAAACCACCGCCCGTATTATTAGTAACGACAATCCGTCCAAAAAGTTGACCTTCAATTATTGTACGACCGAACGGCTCGTAGGTGGCTGTGCTTAAGATAGCATTGTATTCGTTCATCCGTACATATGCCTCTGAAGTGAATCCTTTGATCTTAACTTGATCACTTATACCATTATCGCGGATATACTTCCTAAGCTGCTTTGTATAGCGAGCATCCGCTTCTGTATCACCGTACAAATCTAAAGTAATGAATTTTTTACCTTGATCGCTTAGTATCTTAATAGCCTGTACTGCCTCTAGTTGATTTTTTCGGGGCGAAAGTGCTCCGAAGATTGCAATCGAAATATTTTTTTTAATTTCATTCTTTTTATATAACTGACGTATTTTCTCTGCATCGAGCGGAGGTAACGGATATAATATCTTTTCTGCTAATTTAGGTGAAGCAAAGCTGCTGTCGAATTCATTTTTAACGAACAGCGAGTTGAATATGATGTAATCAGAATTATCATTGAGGATTTGACCATATCGTTTATAGTCGGGCACCATTCGTAATGATGGATCTTTTTCATTTAAAATTTCATGCACGAGAACTATATTCGGGATGCCGAATGCCCTTCCAGCATACATACCCCATGGTATGACCGTAGTGTTGGAAATGATCACATCTGGCTTATATTTTTCTACTTCTTGAAATATTCTTACTAAAGAATTTCCAGTACTCGCTAGTATGCGATGCGGGTGAACTTTTCTATGAGGTTTAGTGGCCCATCCATATCCAACTACGATACTAGGAATGTTCTTCTTGGCTAGATTTTCTGTCATCGGACCTTTATAAGGAACCATTACCGTACATTTATATCCATTGCGGATTAAGACATCGACGTATTCAAGTAAGCATTGTTCTGCTCCGCCAGTTACCGCGCCAGTATGTGACAAAAATAGGATTTTTTTCATTTAAAAGGCTCCTCGATTCCGTCCCAGTATTCTTGGACTAAATTTCGATAATTTGGATATCTTTCGAGGAGGATTTTTTCATTGCGTTCAATCTGCGCATTTCGTACATCTTTACCGAAACTACGAGATTCATAATGGAAAACATATGAGTGGTTTGCAACCGCGCATTTCCATCCTTTACTTCTGAGTCTCATCGCAAAATCATTTTCTTCGCCGTACCCTTTGCCATAAATTTCATCAAACAAACCGTATTTGTTTATCACTTCTCGTCGTATGAGTACGCAAAAACCATGAATGGTTGGCGTTATATATCTTTCAGGCAGTTTTCGTTTAATTAGACGGTAAAGCGTGTATGAAGCTGATTTATAATTTGCTAATCGACTTGTCATCGGAACGGACCAAATCGTTGCATTGTTACTACGGGAGGTGGTGGCAGCGATTTTGGGTTCTGAGTAGAGAGTCTTTCGCATTTCGATCAAAAAGTTCTTCGTGACTTTTGTGTCGCTATTTAGCAGTAATACGTCGTCTTTTTGATTAACCAATTTGAGGACTGCTCGATTGCAAGTCTGTACGAATCCAAGATTTTGCGGATTCCGATGGTAATAGAAATTAGTCAGCCCCGTAATGCTATTCAAAATATCTTTTTCTAATATATCAGCGTCTGGACCGCAATCATTAACATAGTGAACTGACACATCCTCCGAATTTCCCACTTCTTTTATTAATGATTTGATATTAATAGCCAAGGATTGCCAATCAGCATATACCGGGACTATGATACTTATCTGTGGCCTGCCGCCTGATACATCCCCGAAATACCAATCAGGAAACGATGATCCACTATTTTCAATTTTTACTATACCTCGTCTAGAAGAACCAATCATATCTTTCCTTTTTAGTTGCGGTAATATACAAAAAACTCTCTCTAGCGCATGTGCCGTCGTACGGTCAAATTGTCCTTGCTCTGATTGAAAATTTTTTGAAGAAATGTTCAGAACAGTACTGATACTTGACAAGTCTACCCAAAACATTGTCCCTCCAAAAAATCCTATTGTGTCGATGTATTCAGAGGAAGAAGCACTGAAAAAACTAGAGTCGACTTCATTATAGAGTAACTCTTGAATAATTTCTCGGTTATGCCTCAGATACATTTTGATTGGGTAAAAGTATTCTGACGGACCAATCATTCCCGTCTGATTGCTGTTCAGTTTCTTTAATATATTTTTTAATTTTGTTTTATCATCTGGAATCAATGCTTCAAGCGTATTATTCAACCAAACATCACCACCTCCTGCTGAAGCTGTGTTACTGGTCTCGCGATGTACAGATTTCTTGGAATGAATTTTTAAAACTTTTTTATAACCTAAAGTATCGAGTAATGAAGCTACTTTTATAAATGGCAGCACATCCCGACCTTTGTTTGGCACGATCAATATATTTGCGGCAGGAAAATCATGCCTTATGTCAGATACATACTTTTTATTGGATTGCGGCATTGTTATGTAAAGATCTGTAGACAAAGCGGCAGACAATGTAAGTAGCTTGGGCGAGAATACTTCACTCCAACTTTCGGGATGATATAAGTGCAATACAACTGCGTAATCTGATTTTTTCTCGAAGTTTCCATTTTTTTCTATGAAGTATCTTTCATACCTGGCATTCTTGTTATTATATCGAAACAACTGATGGCGTAGTCGCTTCGGCAATTTAAAACCAGTTAAGCGGCTTTTGATTGATAAAGTTTTAGTATATAAACGTCTTACGAGAGATCGACTGGTGCGTTGCGTTATCATATTCATATTTTATCTATAGATTATACCCTATGCACGCCTTGTATGCTTTTGATATAATATACTTATGCATAATGTATCAAAAATCAAAATTAGTATGAAAAGAGTTGCTTTAAGCGCTGTCATATTCCTTATAGCAATCGGATTCGTTATAACGTTATTAGAAAAAACAAATGTTACCCATCTATTTCATTCCGAGTCGTCAACCGCCGTTAAGCACGATCAAAAATTTCAAGCGGACAAAAAGGCTGCGACTATTGATTCTGATGGTAATGCCGTCAGTTTAGATAGTAAAGGAAATCCAGTTAAAAATACTGGTAATTATACTCCGCCCAGCAACTCAGAAAATATCTCAATTTCTGCTAATCGGCAAGACGATGCGTTAGTAATCGGAACCAAGCTGGCTGGATATAGTGATGGCACATGCGACCTGGAACTGACGAGTGGCGCACTGACGATTAAACGCCAAGTGACGGTAGTGTATGCCCCCAATTATTCAACGTGCGCCGGTTTTTCAATACCAACAAGTGAGCTGCCACGCGGCGATTGGAAAATTATGATTACAGTATTGTCAGGTGGCGTTACAACATCAAACTTCATAAATCATAGAATCTTATGACCGCACTAAGCCGACTCACTAAGAAAATATTACTGATAGCACTTTTATTGGTATCAACTGCTGCTATTTCTAATCCTACTTCAGCGAGCGCTATAGACACCTCCGAGTGGCAGGCCGGCAAGATTATAGATGATCACAACTTTTCGGACGCTGATAGTCTCTCAGTTGATCAGATACAAGCGTTTTTGAATAATTTAGTACCTGATTGTGATACCTATGGTAACCAACCTGCTGCCAATTATGGCCGTCCTGATTTGACGCGCGCTCAATATGCAACGCAGATAAAGGGATGGCCAGCGCCTCCTTATGTTTGTTTAAAAAACTATCACGAAGTTCCGAAGACTAGTCCCGGACCAGGCGTACCTGACAACAGCTTCAATCACGGTGGTGGCGCATTCACAGGAGGTACTAGCGCTGCTCAGTTGATATACAATGCAGCACAGCGA